>CBFDBW010000148.1:0-6962 GCA_965603145.1 uncultured Syntrophobacterales bacterium | reverse complement strand
TCGCGCTCCAAGTTCCACTGCACCCAGTCGTTCAAATCCTCCTCCATGCTGAACGTCCGCGGCTTAGAAGGAATCCCTTCGGCACTTACCGTAATCTGCTGCATCGCCTCCACAATGCGAATCCATTCCTCCACGGTCACCCGGTGGGGTCCGGGAACCCGTGTTGGACCTGGAACCCTCTGTATCTGGCTTCCCGGCTCCCCAGGAGCAGAAATCCGTTGTGGTTTTCGCACCGCCACCTTGCCACGATACACTCTGATCATGGCAGACCTGTCTGCAAGCAAATTCAAGCGAAAGACCGTTCCACGCACTCCGACGATGGCATTGTCTGTTTCCACCTGAACACCCCTGCTGCTGCCGAAAACATCCTGGATGTTTGCCCACGTCTTTCCCAGCACCAGGCTGAAGTGAACGTTGCGCTTTGACTGCGCCGGATTATATTCAGCCTTAACCAGCCGAACATCGCTGACTTCATCGAAGCGAATAATACTTCGATCTGGAAGCTGGAGTTCCAAACGACCACCCTTCATGGTCATGATGCGTTCTCCAGCTTGCACAAAAGTGCCAAGCGGCAGTGCACTCCACGACGCTTCTGGTGCGGTCTGCCGCCGCACTTCACCTTGAACGAAAGTTACCCGAGCTCGTTCACCCTCTATGGGAAAAACGAAGGATTCCTGAGCCAGAATAGCTGGGCACAAGCCAAGCAGCATCACCGCAAACAGCAGGATGCACCAGAACTTATGGGATGTGGTTGGTAGCCACCTCAGTCCAAAATTATTCATGCCAAACCCGTTCTTTGTTGGTTTAAGAGAGGAGTCGGTTGTAAGTCACTCCACTGATAGAGGGATAACGTGTGTAAAGGAAATTGCAAGCGGTTTTGCTCATTCAATGCAGAATATTCATTTATCCTGAATGGTCCGGCGGCTCGACTGAGGCTCGCTTGGAGTCCTCAGTCGGAGTACCCTGCCGAAGTCAGAATGAGCTGCCGGTTGATCCCTTGCAGCGGAGAACCACGGAAAAATTCCCGAGCTTTCAGAAAACCCTGAGTTGCTCTTTTAGTTCCCGTATTGCCAGCAAGGCGTCGGCACCTGAGACAGTTGCCATGGGCCGGAATTCTCCGGTACGCTTGTCAGCCACCGTCATTATGTTGCGAGTGGTACATACCATGACAGCATTGAAATAGGGGAGGTCGGCACGTAAGTCAGGAAACGGAGAGGTACTTCCTATAAATTTGGTGGCTAACTTATCATCGCGAGTGGCCTTGATCAGAATATCCTCCAGCATCATGGCATAAGAGGCACGGCTGATCTGCTCATCGGGTCGAAATGTATGATTAGGGAAAGGCTCTAGGCCACGAACGCCGATGCGTATGACAGTATCAATGTCATGACGCAGCACATGGTCGGCAATATCAGTTGCCGGCGCCATCTTTACCATGGTTTCAGTCTCCATTTCCAAACCGGACTTTGGCGCCTTAAATGAGGTATCAAAAGTCTTAATGCTTAACTTCTCGTAGATTACCTCCAGCTTGAGTTCCTCGACGAAAAGCGCAGCCACATCGGCACGGGTAATGGCTTCAACCAGGGCGATCTGTTTACCCACGGACGTACCAGGTTGAGCTCTCTGAATCTTTTGTACTAGTTCCCAGGCCCGATTGGCCTCTGCCGTGTACTCGGTATCCAGATCGAGAACTTTACGGTACATGCCGGCGGCTTCAGAGAACTTGTAAGCCTGCTTGTACGCCTCACCCATAAAGTAGTACGGCGCGGGTGCTTGGTCATCATCGAGAACTGCGTAATCGAAGTTCTGTTTCGCATCTTCTAGCCAACCTTTCGGCTTGGTCATGGTGAAAACGCGAATATAGCCTACGCGTGCGAAAACCTTTTGCTCCTTCCCTTTGGCGTATTTCTTGCCGCTCCTTAAACTGTCGAAGGCCTTGTCGAGCAGTCTCTCTTTTTCTTGTATGTCCTGAACCTTGACATATCTGGCGGCCTGAACCAGTCCCATTCCCACGTGCGCAGGGCCGTATTTGGGAGCTAACTCTATGGCTAAAGTGAATTCTCTCTGGGCCTCGTCAAGGTCCCCCTTTTCAAAAGATCTCATTCCATTGTTGGTGTGATGTTCAGGGGTGTCCATTACGCTTTCGGGCGCTCTCACCTTGGCGCAACCGACAAACAATGCCACTGAAAAAACCAGGAAGGCTGTCAATGTCCATAGTCTCAAAAAGGTATGGCTCTTCATCTCCATATCCTCCCCGCAACCCAGTTCCAGTGGGTTGCTGCCAGTTTTCTCCTCAGGCACGGTTCTTTGCTCAGCCCTAAAAAACCATGCCACGCGTGTCTATTTAGCTCGGGAATCAATCGTCCCTGGAGCTTTACCAGCCTTAATCCAGAACAACCATGACCCGGCACTTCTGCAGGAAGCTCAAGTTCTCCGCAGCGCTCGTTAACTTGGCGGCATCACTGTCAGAGATAACCACATCACATTTAGCCGCGCCGGACGTCCGCAGTGCTTTAATGGTCACAGGTCTGTCTGTCACCCTGTTGTTTCCTTGGGCGGCACTCAGGTCTTTGGCATAGCCTACCATGCCTTGCTGTACCGCGAATTCTCTATTCACCATGGCAGAGCCATAGATTTCCCTGCCACTTTCATCCACGATCTTTGGTGCCATGGCAGGACGTGCGCCCAGGCCGCGGGCATCTATCACCATCCCAGTGTAGACCTGCGAACTAGGCATCTCTGTGCCCGGTAGCGGCATCGGGAATTCCGTTCCCACCGGTGGCGGGGGCAGGATAACGTTGGCGAACTCGCCGCCCAGGCTCATTACCATTGTCACTTCCACAGAACCGTCACTCATATAAGCAGTATCGATTACCTGGGCATTCCGGACAACACCCTGAACCGAGGTGCGAATAATGTCACTTTTGACTGTGAAGTCCTTTACCAGGGTCATGGAGTCCACCTGGACACCCTGGCTGATCTCCAAGAGGTTTCGGCGAGCAACCGTAATAGCAGCTCGTCTGGCCATCGCCCTGGCCTGGGCCATGTTGGCAGGTTTGCTCGGCGGGGCGCCAATTCCCACCGCGACAACCTTTCCTGTGCTCCAATTGATGCTGCCCTGGTCAAACTGTTGGACCACCTCACCCTGAGCCCAGACCATGGCACCTACCATGAGAACTGCCGACACAAACACGACTATGGTAAACGCTACAGTTCTTCTCATGCTATCCTCCTCCGCCTTTTCTCCGGGCCCGTTTGCTTGACCCAAGCCACGTCAGAAAGTTCAGCATGGAAATAGGCAAAAGGCCCGGTTTTCAGACCAGGCCCCCTTTTCCCAACATTTTCGCTCAGTTCTTGGCGGGCAACTCAGTGCGACGCTGTCCCACCGATTCTCACCTCACGCCGTTCCATGTTAATGTATTAGTGCTTTATACCTTCTTCAGCCCCGATTTGTCAAACAATCAGTATATTGCCCTAGGTGCTCAATGTTTTGAGCGGTCTTGACAGCAAACATGCATACGTTTTGGCTTTTATTTCCTGCTCTTGCGTTTTCCGCCTCATCCCTTAACGAATAGCTACTCAAGCTTTATCATGAAATTTTTTGTCATTGACAGGTTAGAAGCAGTTTTGTTATGATTACTAAATATTTTGAATCCTTAGATAAGATTGACTTTATCTTGATCTCGAGTTCTCGAAGATTTCTTCTTCACTCTTGTTGCTTTGGCCAAACCCAATCAAAAACCATTTAACAATTTGGATAGAAATCATGCGTTACTCTCTTCTATTTTTGCTCCTCGTCTTTCTTGTTGGTCTCGTCCCTCAAACTGCAAATAGCCAGGCCACTAACGTAGAGAGCCAAGGAGTGGCGGCCATCGTTCGGGGTAACCGGGATATTTCGCGTGACAAGGCCATTGAAGATGCCCTCCGTAATGCTGTGGAACAGGCTACAGGTACTCTTATTGAGAATGATACTCTGGTGGAAAATTACCAACTGCTTTCTGACAAGATATATTCGCAGTCCAGGGGATACGTTCAAACGTATGAAGTGCTTGACGAGAAGGTGGACCAGGGACTTTACAGGGTCACCATCCAAGCAACCGTGGCGAGCGCTGACCTCAAGAATGATCTGCGCGCCCTCAACGTCTTAATGCGCCAAGTGCGAAAGCCACGGGTTATGGTCCTTTTCGAAGAATCCATGTCGGAGGGAGTCAAGAGCGGGAGATTGGCCGAAGATGCCATCTCAAAAGTGCTTCTTGACAACGGCTTCAAACTGGTGGATGCCGACACTGTCCGCCGCAACCTAGGCCAGGACAAAGTACAGGGGCTGCTGGCAGGAGATGGTCGAGTTGCCGCGGTAATCAGTGACAAATATGGAGCGGAAATGCTTCTTTTGGGCACTGCCCAGGCCGTCACCAACCAGGTGACCATTGGGGATATTAAGATAAACAGCAACCAGGCAGTAATCAGCGCAAAACTAGTCAGAGCCGACACCGGTGAGGTCAAGGTATCCGAGACTCGTCAAGCCGCCAAGCCCCACGTAAATAGTCTTTCCGGCATTCAAATGGCCATAAGTGAGGCCAGCGAGTTATTGGCCAACGATATGATAGATAAGATCATCCAGATTTTCCACGAGGAGGTCTACAACATAGCCAATGTTAATCTTACTATCTTCGGTTTGCAGGGATACGGCCATCTTCAGGAGGTTATTCAGCTCATTTCAGACAACGTTAGAGGAATTAAAGAGATCTACCAGCGAAACTACACCATGGGAACAGCCGACTTGGAAGTGGAACTAACCGGCAGCACCCAATCCCTGGCCGCGGATCTCACCACCAGAAAGTTTGGTAACTACAAATTCAACATCAAAGAGTCCACCCATAACCAGCTTCAGGTTTATATCACTCCGACCAATCGCTGATTTCTACCATTGGCAAGGGTAGGCTTTGGGTTGGTGGCAATCAGGGAGGCTACCTATGCGTTATGCAAAATACCTTCGACACTTGGCATTGTTGACAACTGTCATTTTCATAGTGACCTGCGCCGCTGGCAAAGACAGCTACCGTCAAGGAGAGGAACTGAGCCAAATGGGCAATTGGGAAGGCGCTATAGCCTTTTACAAAGATGCTCTTACCCAAGAGCCTAGCAATAAGACATACCAGCAGGCATTGACAAAAGCGCAACAGGAAGCAGCCAAGAAATATTATCAGCGGGCCGTAAATAATTGGAGTAACGCCGCTGTAAAAGATTACCAGGCAGTATCAACAACCATGGCGTATCTGGATAAGGCCATGGCCCTTGATTCACAAAATCCAGACATTCTCGAGCTTCACCGCCAACTCAAGGCAAAAAAACAAGAACTCACCCAACAGGCCAAAACGTCGTACGCCATGGGGGTTACAGCTCTCAATAATGAACAGTGGCTGAAAGCGGTCACCAACTTTCGCAAGGTTAACGAGATCTATCCCAATTATGAAGACACCGAAGACAAACTAGCCAGAGCCACGGCTGCAGGAAGTGACGAATATTACAAAGAGGGCATCGCTGCGGTGCAGAGCGAAGACTGGAAGGGTGCCTTGACCGCTTTCGGCAAAGTCATGGTCATTGACCCCACATACAAGAACACCCGGTTACTCATCGAAGAAGTCAAGAAAAATGATAATCCTCAATACTTTCTCGGTCGCGCCGCTGAGATGGCAAGTGCCAACGAATGGGACCGGGCTATAACCTTTTACGAGAGAGCGCTTTCATATCTACCAGGTGACCTGAATATCCAGACCGAACTCACCAAGGCTAAATTGCGAGCCGGCAGGTATTACTTTGATCAAGCCAACCAACACGCCAAGCAAAATCGTCTCTACCGAGCCAACAAGGAGTACCAAAAGGCTATTAACTACTCGCCTTCTGTGCGCAACAGTTTCTTTTATAAGGAAGCCTTGGAGAGTTATACTAAGAAGGTCCTGCAGCGGGCCTCACGGTACTCAGGGAAAAGCAGTTTTGGCAACAGTCTAGCTTGGTACTGGCAGTTGACCCAGATCAATCCTCAATATCCTGAGCTTTTCTATAAGATTCAGGAGACCGAAGACGCCATAAAGGGCCGGCTGAAGAGGGCTATTGCCATATTTGATTTTGCCAGCCCATCATATAACCCTGATGCCGGGACAAACGCTTCCTCTAACCTGATCACCTATCTGTTTAACAACTCCAGTGGGGATATTCGGATTTTGGAACGCCAGGATCTCCAGTCAATTCTCAAAGAGATGAATTTGGAGCAGGCGGGCATCGTCGGCGATATGGAGGCTGCCCGTCGGGTGGGGCGCATGACCGGCATTGACATCTTCATTATGGGAAATGTCCTGCTCTACAAAACTGAAAGGGACGAGACCAAAGGCAGTAAGATCGCCAAGATTCCAATGGGCACCAAAGTCCAAGATAACCCGGAGTATCTCATTTGGAAGGCCAAGCATCCTAAACCCACGCAAGAACAATTGGCAGCAGCTCCTCCGGCAGTGGTGGAGGTGCCTGAATATCATTATGAAAACTACACTGTGGGCCGCAACAAGATGCGAGCTGCTGTCCATATTTATTATAAAATCATCAATGCCAAGAAAGGGGAGATTATTGCAACAGATACTCTCAAGCGTAACGTGGAGGTAACGGACGAGTGGAATGACGGTATCCCTGAGGCCAACATTTCTTACAACCCTCTGGAGTTGCCCACCGAGAGCCAGATTCTCGAACAGGTCACTGCAGAAGTAGTCCGTGATCTGGCCTTGGTGGTTCTCAAACCGTTTCAGAGTCTGCAAACCACCTATTTTGACGAAGCGGAAATCCTGAAACAGCGCCGCCGCTATGAAGAGGCCATCGAGAAGTACATTGATTCCATTTACGATGAGCGCATCAAGGGCATTGAAAGCCCTATCAGCAAGAAATCTATGGAGGTCATAGACCAGCTTATCAGTGAA
>CBFDBW010000147.1:0-7022 GCA_965603145.1 uncultured Syntrophobacterales bacterium | reverse complement strand
AGTGACGTTAGCGAACCGTATCGCTAACACATTAGTTAGCAACATGTTAAACTCTTCGAAAAAGGCTGTCAAGTGGAATGTTTTGGATGGGGGATTAGGGGATTGAAGAAGGCATAGAGCATAGAGCATGGAGCATGGGGAAATACAGATGACAGCAAGGAGATTAGTCAATTAGGGAATTAGTGAATTAGTGAATTAGCTATACAGGCAAGTCTTAAACCGTTCACCGCTTACCGTTTACTGTTCACTATTTCACTTATACTCCCTTAGCATCTCGATATGTCGATTCTCCTCTGCAATGATCTCATCCAACCCCTTCAGCGTATCAGAACCCTCGATAAATGAATGAAGCATCTGATAGAGAATAATGGTATCATTCTCTAACTCGATAGCCACCTCAATTAGCTTTTTCACGCTGTCCAGCTCGGATAAATCCGCATCAGCAAGGGAAAACGTTTGATCCCCCACCAGATTCTGAAGCATTGCTTCACCAATCTCGGCCACTTTTCGGTTCCCCTCTGCTGTCTTTGTTTTATGTTTGAGCTTTTCAAACCACTGTGCATGTTCGTGTTCTTGATCAGCCAAAAAAAGAAGAACCAACTTGAGCGCTGGATTTGAGATCTTTTCCATTGCTTCGCGGTAGAAATTCTCACCGTTCTTCTCGATCTTGATGGCAATGTCGATTATTTCTCGAATTGAAAACATATACCTACTGCTAATTGAGGGATTAAGTATCTTTATATTAAGCAAATAGGACTCTTATCACGAATTTTCCAATTCCTGAATCCCTCAACAACCAGATTTCATTTAAAAAATGAAATCGGTGAAATATCCGCCATCGTTCTGAGACCGGCCGGGGCCTGAATTACCACAGGTATGGCATTAACTATTATGGCACAAGTGGCCGTATCTCCGTTAACACCTTCTTCGATAGTCATATCTATGCTGGGAGTTCCCTGGATAAGAACTCGGTCACGTGGTTCCGGCTCCCCTATGGTGGCCCGAAACACCAATGTTATCAACTCTTTGTCTCCAATATAGCCCCTACCGATCTGGTTGACTCCAAGCGCCTTTTCCGGCGCAATAGTAAGATTGGCGGTGGCAACTTCCTGAGAAGCGATGACAGGCTCGACATTGTCCTCGGTTTTGTCCAGTCTCCACCCTAATCTAGAAGCAAGGAGATGCATGGATTCAGTCAGCCCAACATGTCTCAAATTGCCTGCTTTTACTCTCTCCTCGAATTCCCGCTCCGTAAGTCCAGCGCCAATCTTCTTTTGGAAAGGCAATCTTCTAAACTGCGCATCCTGGATGCGTTCCACCGTCACCTTTTCCACATCTCGACAGACGCCGGTCATCACCAGGGGCAAAAAATCCATAAGAAATCCCGGATTCACACCTGTGGACAAAACGGAGACCCCCTGCCCTCGCGCGGCCAAATCTATCTCTCTTGCCAGGTTCGGGCTGGTTTGCCAAGGGTACATTAGTTCTTCGCATGTGGAAACCACATTCTTGCCGCAGGATATAATTTCAAGGATCTGCGGCCGAATCTGCTCCAGGCTGGATGTAGTTGTAAGCACAACGACCTCCGCTTCTACTTCTTTCAATACAGATGTTGAATCGTCAGTGACCAAAAGCCCGAGAGGTTCGGGCAGCTCAGCCAGATCACCAACGTCAACATCAACCTTTCGCGGATCGGAATCAATTGCTCCTACAAGGTAGAGATGTTCCCTCTCTGTCAGGTACTGAACACTTCTGCACCCGATAGGCCCCAGCCCGTACTGTATTACCTTTATCTTTTTGTTCATGATCTTCCCTTTAAGCATTTATCACTCAAGCGCAACTCTTCATAAGCAATCTCAGCAGCTTACTCGCTGTATCACTCTAGGTCAATACACAAACATGGCTCAGACACAGTTGCAAGCAAGAATTAAAAATTACCCCCATCGACCAAAATCGATGGGGGTGAGCCAAACAGTGAGGTGCAAAGGAGAGAACATTTCGCTCACGCCGCTGTTGGATCTACTCAGAAACGGCGCCAACAAAAAATGTAAACAGCGACTTTTCCGACGCGGCTGCGATAATGCTTCTAGGGAAATGCGCAGTCAGCTTTCTGAGGATCTCTGCTGAACAATTCAGCTCTACGGTCTTTCCAACTCCGCCTCTCGGGATCACTGTAGGAAGGATCTGAATACACTCTGCGGTCACTGCCAGAACGTCTGTTACGATCACCTATGTGGTCAAACCGGTTCAAGTTAGAACCGATAGCCTCAATCCTTTTCATCAAGTGGGAGAGGTCCTGGTCAAACCTTAGGACTTGTTCGTGAATCATAAATCCCAGAACAGCCAGACGATTTTCGACCGTTCCAGCATTTCTCAGGCGCCGTTCTATTTCTTCCTGATAGGGCCTGAGTTTTGGACGCCTTTCCAGCAAGCGGTTAATCATTTCTGTGGCTTCGCGTATCCTCTCCCGTCTAGACTTGTCGTCCGTCATCATTGTCCTCGACTCCCCTCTGAATGCTGCAAGGCCATGTAAACCGCCCCGAAGATGAATGATAGAGGTCGAAAAATTGAAGCTCCCTGCGGCAAGCTGCAGTCCCGCTGAAGCGGGATTCGAAATGTCCATTCCATTTTATTGTAGTTCGCTCGCTTCCCCGTTTCGCTGAAGCGGGACCTGGAGGCGGACGGGGAATGCGCGCGCCCTGTTCAATAGGGTTCTCTTCGGGAAATTCAACAGGGCGAACTGGCGCATTTTCAAGCTTTATTACGGACCTCAACAAGAAATGGTCTTGATTGTAAATTCGCATTCTTGCATACATTGTCTTTTGTGGCAGGAATTATGCCTAGTCAAGCCATCATCTTTTTTTCCATAATTCTTAAATAGTTAGCTCGTATTGCCCTCAAAAGTTAAGCAAAGTAAATATGTAACGAATGTTAGAAATAGAGAAAAGAAGTTCCAATTGTAATTAGAGAAAAGGACATAAGCAGGCTAATCAATAAACAGGGATAAGAGTATGGAATTTGGGTATTACATGGACAATAATGGCAGGCTTGAAAACCCATGTATCCTAACCATGGCCAGCAATGAGATTTTCTTAGATTCAGCTGGTATAAACATTGCAATTCCACATCATCTTATCTATGAGGCGAACGCTTTCTCAAAGCAGGTAAACTCAGCGGACCGCCGTGTTGGAGCCGCTGTATGTGTTTTTGACAGCTGAGTCGCAACTTGGATTAAAGCGATCGAGGTAAAATTTTGGATACTCGCCGAAGGAAGAATACACCCTTTGTGGAAGCGAGATATCCGGTTCTCGTGCTCACCGACCAAGGGCCCCGAGAGGGAGAAACACACTTGCTCAACCCTTACGGAGCCTTCATCCGCTGTGACTTTCCCTTGCTTCTCAACGAGATTGCGACCATGAGTATTGAAATCTCTGAGAGGGAGCGACTGTTAACCGAAGTCGAAGCTGTGTGGTTGGAATTCAACGATCTTGGTCAGAATGGACTGATGACACCGCGCGGAATGGTGGTCCGATTTGTAAATCTCTCTCGTTCCGATAGACAGCGCCTTCATCAAGTAATCGCGAATCACTACTCGAAAAAGACGAACCTCATGGCTCGAAAAAGGTAACATGCAACAGCCACATTTTGTTTATGAGTGCTACTGCTTCAGAATCAAGGTATAACACACATTGCAATGAAGCCTTTGTCGTCTCCCCACAGAAGGACAGCCTGAAGCCGAGTTTCCCGATGGTTACTAGATAGACATTCTTGAATGATGACGGGTCTAAAAAAGGGTCATTTCCTTCGGTCCGGACTTCAGCAAATTTCCTGTCAAAGAATCCACGCCCCAGGTCATCCACTGATCGAAGGTTGATTGCAACACGACTTCCCATCCTGCGCGAACTAAAAACACCTTAGAGGTTTTTTTGATGCATGCGAACGGGGTATGCATTCGAACGGCATACACACCAAGCGACGCAGTTTCAAGATCCTAGCGATCTGGTACAGAGTTTGCAGCAGACTTGGGATGGGGGGATACCAAGTGGAGATTGACATGAGAACCGTCCTTTTGGTGGATGACGAGCAGGTCGTCCTCAACTCTATAAAAGACGGCATCGAGACCTATCTTGATGATATTAAGGTCTTGGTCGCCTTGGATGGTTACCAGGCACTTCAGATCTTGCATTCCAGCAAGGTTAACCTCGTTGTAACTGATCTCAATATGCCAGTAATGGATGGTCTTGAATTTCTGGCTTCCATGAGTAGGAGTTATCCCAACATCCCATTTATCGTTATGACGGGTTACGGCACTCCAGATGTAGAGGAAGAGATCAACCGACTCGGAGGCCTCTGTTTCGTGAAGAAACCCATCAACCTCAAGAACTTGGCGGACAACGTGGCCGAGTCTTTGGAGTCGAGTTCGAGTGGCTACATTCATGGCGTATCCCTTGCTACCTTCCTGCAAATGGCTGCCTATGAGCAGAAGACAGCCACCCTCGAGATACGGTCACCAGGGAAGGTTGGACACCTCCATCTCCAGAATGGCAAGTTGGTTGACGCGGAGACCGACGATTCCAAAGGAAAGGATGCCGCCCTCCAAATCATGAACTGGAAAGAACCACAGATCTATATAAGCAACATTTGCAAGAGAACGAAGCGGGACAAATACATGGAATCTTCAGTGTTCTCCCTGGTCCTCGATGCAGCGAGACAGAGAGACGAAGAGACCCAAGCTGCCTTGTCATCTCCCCATCGTGAACAACTGGACAAGGCTGTCAAGTTTGCCGAGGCTCTCGATTTCAGAGAAGCCTCTAAAGTATTGGTTGCCTTGCTGAAGGAAGACCCAAACAATCACGAGGGATGGCTCTGGTATTCTCGGATTTTAGGAAGTGCCAAATCGGTTGAAAAAGCACTAAAGAATGCGCGCCGCAGTTCCCCCGATGACCCTGAGGTCATTGAGGAGACAAAAAAACTCGACACTGTTAGAGAGCATCTGGTTAAGGATCAGTTCCGCCGCTGTCCCTTCTGTTGGACACCTGTAGTCGAGACTTCCTTTCAATGTCACTATTGTAATGCTCGTTTATCTATCGGCAAGAGTCTCGTTACCTCTCCTCCCTCTGCAAGGCAAAGCATCTTACAAGAAGCGGCCCAAAGATATAGCGCAGTTATCCAGCGAGAAAGCAATCTGATCGCCCATTACTATTTGGCCATGGCTTATCTGAATTTGAGACAGTGGAAAGAAGCACTCAGTCAATTACATATAGCAACCAATCTTGCCCCCGGGAACAAGCACCTGGCAAATCAATTACAAATTCTTCTCGATTACCTCGCGTCCTCTGAAGCCGAATCTACTCAGGAGCGAACTGAACCCGTAAGCAAGTCGATCCCCACTGTAGCAGGTTTTGACGGTGCCAGGCCCAAGAGAATCCTCGTGGTCGAAGATAGTCCCACAACCAGAAGAGTAGTATCAGTAACGCTCAGCCACCATGGTTATGAGGTCATTGAAGCGAGAGACGGCCTTGAGGCCTTGAGTAAGGTAAACGAGCGAAAACCCGATCTTGTCCTCTTGGATATCCTGCTGCCCAAAATGGACGGGTACAAGATACTTTCCATTATGAAAGACAGTGAGCAACTCAAAAGCGTTCCAGTAATAATGCTTACGAGTAAGGACGGGTTCCTTGACAAAGTCAAGGGCAAGCTGGCTGGTTCAACGGCATATCTCACCAAGCCGTTTAGCCCTAAAAAGCTCATAGAGACGGTTGAAAGGCATTTGCAGTAAGGCAATTGAAACAAATCTCTCTGATCGGACAATAAAGCATATGCAATTGCAAGGCTCCGAGATTGCGGCCATATCTATGAGTTAGATCGGAAAAGGTTTATGCAGAAAGGAACTGCAGATGAGTGGGATCGTTTGGCATGCTGGAAATCTTACAGGTAAAATATCCCCATTTTACACCAGTATTATTTTGGCCAAGCAATTGCGCTCACCGGGCAAAAAGGGATGCCATCAATGAAAAAGGGGAAACGCAGATCTAGAAATACGTCGGGCCGACGAAAACATGCGGATAAGAAGGCGGAAGGCACTGACAGGGCAGAAAACAAAACTTTGCCCGGTTTGGATCACCAAGACAACACAAGTATGGTGAAGGAAACTGAGAGCCGGCTTTCTTCTGCGGACAGTATCAGCGAACCTCCACCATCAACCGAGGCTGACAAGCCGGACTCTGACTTGGAAAGTGAATTAGGGAGGAATGCCAGAGACGATTCTGCTGCCGACCTGGTCCGAGGGATAGATCCAGAGTTCGACCCGAAGCAAGAGCCGCAAGATGCACCGGCTCGCCCCTCAGATGAGTTGCTAGACGAGATTGATAGAGAGATAACCGAGTTGATCGCCAACATAGATGCTCCCTCTGGGGCCGTATTTGATCAGGAGAGAGAGGTTGAAGTCAGTAGTAAACACAATGTCACCGGAGTAGGGTCATCGTTAGAGGTACAACTGGTCAAAGCAGTCTCCGAGGAAGAAGTGGCTGAGGGAGTGGACAGGGACATCTCCCCAGCCTTGAATGAAAGTGTGGCATCCGAGTTAGAGGTGAGTGCAGAATCCGAAATTGCCACCCTTCCTTCAGTAGAAGAGATCATTGCGACCATGGACGAGGATGCTTTAGGGGTGGAAGCGAAGGGTATTGAATCTGAGGAGGTTTTAGCGGATCAAGTTGAGCCGGCTCCCCTGGAGGCAGATGTTGCCGAGACTTTAGAGGTGGCTGCTATCGAGACGGCAGAGAAGGTCTCCGAACCTGAGACGAGTTTGGAAGAAGATGCTGATACCGCTCCCCTGGAGGCAGATGTTGCCGAGGCTCTAGAGGTGGGTGCTATCGAGACGGCAGAGAAGATCTCCGAACCTGAGACGAGTTTGGAAGAAGATGCTGATAGCGCTCCCCTGGAGGCAGATGTTGCCGAGGCTCTAGAGGTTGGTGCTATCGAGACGGCAGAGAAGGTTTCCGAACCTGAGACGAGTTTGGAAG
>CBFDBW010000146.1:0-7036 GCA_965603145.1 uncultured Syntrophobacterales bacterium | reverse complement strand
GAGTACTATGAGCGTGTCGTTGGTGCTGGTGTCCCCATCCACCGTAATCCGGTTATAAGAGCGCTCCGCTTCTTCTCGAACCAGTGTCTGGAGGGCTTCAGGGGTGACGGCTGCATCTGTGGCCACGAATGAGAGCAAGGTTGCCATGTCCGGGCAGATCATGCCGGCGCCCTTGGCGATGCCAAGTACTGTGAAAGGACGATCCTGCAGCTGGCTTCTTACCATGTGGATTTTGGGTACCGTGTCTGTGGTCATAATTGCTTGAGCTGCATCCATCCAGCCATCGGAGCGCACCAAGGGAACTAACTTGGGAAGATAGTTGGCGAACGGTTCAATGGGCAGGTCCATGCCAATCACCCCGGTGGAGGCCACCAAAATCTCTTCGAGAGGACAGCCAATGGCATCAGCAGCTATGCGAGCTGTGGCCTGGGCACGTTGCAGGCCAATGTCTCCGGTGCAGGCGTTGGCGATACCGCTGTTGACTACAATTGCCCGGACAGTATTACCGGTGAGATGTGAGCGGCTGAGCAAAACGGGGGCTGCCTGGACCTTGTTGGTGGTAAAAACCCCGGCAGCAGTGGCTGGCACCGCACTGGTAATGAGGGCAAGGTCAGGACGTCCTTGATAGCGAATGCCAGCGGCTATTGCGCCGGCCTTAAATCCGGGAACGGTAAACTTTTCAGGAGGAGGTGTTTGGTCAGTGGTCATTGGGCAGCTTTCATTTCACATTGAGAACTTAGGTTGGAAGAACAAATTACCCAAGTGCAGGAATGATAAATGACAAATGTTTTGGTGCTTAGTGCCTAGTGCGCAGAGCGCTTATCTCCCACAGCATTTCTTGTATTTCTTGCCGCTCCCACAGGGACAGGGCTGGTTGCGGCCAACCTTGGCAGAACGTCTTGCCGGCTTTCTTTTTGAGCCAGCCGCTGATTCGCCGTGACTGAGGACCAAGGGCTGCTGTTGGGCTTCTTGCAGGTGCTCGGTTTCCTCCTGAGTAGCCACCTGAATCCTGAAAAGCATCTGGAGGATCTCTCCCTTGATCTGCTCCACCATTTCCTGGAACATTTCAAGCCCTTCACGCTTGTACTCGATGAGCGGATCTTGCTGAGCATAACCACGCAAGCCAATCCCTTCCTTTAAGTGATCCATGGCCAGGAGATGCTCACGCCAGCGCTGATCTACCGTCTGCAGGGTTACCAACCGCTCCATGTCTCGCGCGATTTCGGGGCCCCATTCCTCTTCTTTCTGAGAGTAGCCGTTCCGAGCCTTTTCCAAAAGGAACTCACGGATACCTTCCTGGGTGAAGTCTTCCAGGGCATTTTCTTCGAAGCTCAGTGTCATGGAGAACTGACTTAGAAAAGCTTCCTGTAATCCTCGCAGATCCCACTCTTCCGGAGGGGTCTCTTCCTGGGTGTGGTTTTCAACCAGGTCATCAACAATATCTTCAATCATGTCCAGGATAACCGGCTGGAGATTTTCTTCCTCCAGAGCCTGGCGGCGTTGCTCGTAAATTATCGCCCGCTGCTGGTTCATGACATCGTCGTATTCGATAAGCTGCTTGCGAATGTTGAAGTTCTGACCTTCCACTTTCTTCTGGGCGTTTTCTATGGCGCGGGAGATAAGTCCATGCTCGATGGGATGTCCCTCCTCCATGCCCACCCTATCCATGAGGTTAGCGATGCGGTCGGCGGCAAAGATTCTCATGAGATCGTCTTCCAGGGAAAGATAAAAGCGAGATGAGCCCTGGTCACCCTGGCGACCCGCCCGGCCGCGGAGTTGGTTGTCAATGCGGCGAGATTCATGGCGTTCGGTGCCGATAATGTGGAGACCATCCAGATCCACTACTCCGGGACCTAATACAATGTCGGTACCGCGTCCAGCCATATTGGTGGAGATGGTGGCTGCAGCTTTTTGCCCTGCCTGGGCTATAATTTCCGCTTCTTTCTCATGATTTTTTGCATTCAGCACCGAATGCTTGACGCCCTCTTTCGCTAACATCTTGCTGAGTCTCTCGGACTTCTCAATGGACACAGTACCCACGAGGACCGGTCTTTCCATTTCAGCCAGCTCTTTGATCTCTTCCACCACAGCCTGAAATTTTTCCCGCTCGGTCTTATAGATAACATCAGAGTGGTCTAATCTGATCATCTTTTTGTTGGTAGGGATGAGCATCACGTCCAGGTCATAGATCTTGGCAAACTCCTCAGCTTCAGTATCGGCGGTTCCTGTCATGCCGGCGAGTTTCTCATACATACGAAAATAGTTCTGAAAAGTAATGGTGGCGAGGGTCTGGTTTTCCTGCTCAACCCGCACACCCTCTCTGGCTTCCAGTGCTTGATGCAAACCATCGCTGTAACGACGACCAGGCATGAGGCGGCCAGTGAACTCATCCACGATGATGATCTGACCATCTTTGACCACATAATCCACATCCTTGCCGAAGAGGGCGTAGGCCTTTAGCAACTGGTTGATCACATGGTTGCGGGTAAGCTTCTGCTCATAATCGCTCCGAATCCGATGTTTGCGCTCTGCTTTTTCTTCCGAGGAAAGAGTGTTGTCTTGATCAATTCGGTCTATTTCTATGTCCAGCTCCGGCAGGATGAAGAAGGTGGAATCGTTCTTGGCAATTATGTCCTTGCCGCTCTCAGTGGGATATACATTTCGCTCCTTCTCCTCCACCACGTAGTAGAGGGATTCATCCACCTCGGGAAGGCGCTTGGCGAGGGAATAGTCCTGTTCCACGGTCTTGAGAAGCTTGCGCATCTTCCCCTCTTCCATCATCTCCATAACACTGGGATGCTTTGGGGCAGCCCGATAGGCCCGGAGAAACACCTCACCTGCTTCGTACTCCTGGTCCTCTTCCAGAAGTTTTCTTGCTTCTCGGATAAATTCTTTGGCTAATTTCTGTTGTCTCTGAAACAGGTTGGCTACCGGGGCGCGTAGCTTCTCGTAGTCTTTGATGGAATAGTCCACCGGACCGGAAATGATCAGCGGCGTCCGTGCTTCGTCTATGAGGATGCTGTCCACCTCGTCAACTATGGCATAATTGAGTTCTCGCTGCACGCAATCCTTGCGGTGAAATTTCATATTGTCCCGCAGATAGTCGAAGCCGAACTCGTTGTTCGTGCCATAGGTTACGTCGGCACCATAGGCCTGTTGCCGCTCCTGGTCGTTTAGATGATGAAGTATTACCCCCACGCTCAAGCCGAGGAATTTGTAAATGGCTCCCATCCACTCGGAATCACGGCGAGCAAGGTAGTCATTAACCGTGACCACATGCACCCCGCGACCGGTGAGTGCATTGAGGTAGACCGGCATGGTAGCAGCCAGGGTCTTGCCTTCCCCGGTTTTCATCTCGGAGATCTTGCCTTGGTGGAGCACGATACCGCCTATGAGCTGGACGTCAAACGGTCGCATCCCCAAGGTGCGCACAGAGGCTTCCCGAACCACGGCGAATGCCTCCGGCAATAGCTCATCCAGCTCAGCTCCCTGGTCCAAGAGCTGGCGAAAGCGCGCCGTGGCACCAGCCAGCTCCGCATCACTCAGGGAACTCATCTCTGACTCCATGCTGTTGATTTGATCCACCAGTGGCGCCAGTCTCCCGAGTTCACGGTCATTCTTGCTGCCAAAAAGTTTCGTTATTGGATTCAGCGATAGAGCCATATGTTATTCCTGCCTTGAAAAAACCGAGGGCTTAGAGGGCTTGGAGGGCTTAGATCTCAATAATCATGGCAGTCTCATCGCACTCGGGAAATTTGATGCACTTTAGGCAATCTGCCCAGATCTTGTGGGGCAACGTCCCCTTGTCCACTACTTGGAACCCTATTTTTTGAAAAAACTCTACCTGGTACGTGAGAACGAAGATGCGGTGCAATCCTAAAGCGATGGCCTCGGCAATGCAAGCCTCCACAAGTTTCTTGCCAATGCCCTGACCCTGATACGGTTACCTGACCGCCAGAGATCGAATCTCGGCCAGGTCTTCCCAACAGATGTGCATGCTGCAAGTGCCGATGATTTCCGGCTTATCGTCATCCAGGTAGACAAAAATATCCCGAAGGTTGTCATACAGTTCACTCAGCGAACGAGGCAGCATATCGCCGCGCTGGGCGTGGCCGGCCAGCATTTTTTGAATTTCACGGATCTCATCAACCCTCGCCTTCCGAATCTGGTCTGCCATCTTGCTCTCCGCCCGGCCACACCGTCCATCTCATATGTGTATTCGTGGTGAAAACTTATTTACCCCGGTACTGTTTACAGGCAGATTATACCCTAATGTTGCATACCTATGTCGAGAAAAAACGCGCTAGAGTGCGTCAGATGTGGCTGCGCACAGACTCGGACAGGTCGAGGCGTACTTGACCGTACGTGAAGTCCTGTTCCGAGCACGGCCGTAGATGGCGTGCTATAGCGCGAGCGCAGCGGTTCTTGCCGGTGTAGGTATGCAACATTAGGGTATAGTTAGCTAGTCTCTCCTCAAGGTCAACCATGCGACAAAGGTGCCAATCTGCCGGCGAGATAAGGATCACCGACTTCGCCTGGTGGTCAGACCATATTTGGAGATTAGCCGGGAAAGGTAGGTCCGTTGGATGCCCAGCACCTTTGCCGTTTCCTTGACGCTGCTACCCTGGTGATCCAGGTTGCGCTGCAAGAAGTCACGCTTGAAAGAGTCCAGCGCCTCCTTCAAGCTACAACCCAGAAGCTCTTGAGCGGTGTCTCCGGACGGCACAACACTGAAGGGAAGGTCTTCAGGATCTATATGCCCGCCGCTACCCATCACCACGGCGCGCTCAACGGCATTTTCCAACTCGCGCACATTGCCAGGCCAGTGATGATTTTGCAGCACTTCCATGGTGACCGGGCTGAAACTGAGATTGGCTGGCCCCCTGATATATTTGTACTTTTCTAGGAAGTGTTGGGCCAGGACTAGGATGTCGTCCCTCCGTTCCCTGAGCGATGGGATGTGAATATGCACCACGTTGAGGCGGTAGTAGAGGTCTTCTCGGAACCTACCATTCTGTACTTCTTCAAAGAGAATCTTATTGGTGGCGGCAATGGCCCTTATGTCTACCTGCATGGGGGTGGGTGAACCAACTCGATTGAAGGTGCCTTCTTGGATGACCCGCAGCAGTTTTACCTGCATGGAAGGGCTCATTTCGGCGACTTCGTCCAGGAAGAGGGTGCCGCCGTCGGCAACTTCCAGGACCCCGGTCTTTCGCGAAATGGCCCCGGTGAACGAGCCTTTCTCATGCCCGAACAGTTCAGATTCCAGGAGAGTGTCGGTAAAAGCGGCGCAATTGACCACCATAAGTTTTCTCTTGCGTCGAGGTCCAATTTTATGGATGAGTCTCGCGACAAGTTCTTTGCCCGTGCCGCTTTCTCCAGTTATCAGGGTAGTGGTTTTGGAGTTGGCGACCTTGACCGCGTCTGAGATCACCGTTTCTATGGCCTTGCTGACACCAATAATTTCATAACGGGACTCCAGCTCCTTTTTCAGATATATATTTTCGTTTACTATGTCCTTGTAGTTTCGGGCTCGTTCAATGGCAAAAGAGGCGAGTTCTGAAAAATGGCTCAAGATCTCGATGTCGGCTTCGTGGATGGGCTGCCCATCCTCGCGGTCGATAATCTGGATGACGCCAATAACATCCCGCCCGCTCTTAATGGGCACGCAGGCAATGGACCGAGTTTCAAAACCAGTTGCTTCGCTGATGGTACTATCCCACCGGTCATCTTTCGATACGTCGGGGACAAGAAGGGGTTTACCGGTTAAAGCCACATGACCGGCGATACCCTGACCCATGTCAATCTCAAATTTCTTAACTTCTTCTTTCGCTTCTCCGGTTGCGATCTGAAAGTAGAGTTTATTCCTACTCTTGTTGACCAGCAGAAGAGAACTCGCCTTGGCTTCCATCAGCTTGGTCACTGATTCGATAATCATTTCCAACACACTATCTGTGTCCAGCACTGAAGTAAATAAGGGTGAAATATCTTTGAGTATACTTACACGCGGGTCGATGGCCCGATCTTGCATGGAAATCCTCCTTTAAAACCGAATTGTGTATTTATTTGTATACGAAAAGGAGAGTTACGTCAATAATTATAGGTGATCACTGAATCTTTTTACTCCGACGGTTTCAGAAAAAGAGGGAAAATACCATTTTTGGCGTAAAATTTGCTTAAGAATCAACCGTCTAGGAGAAATGCCCAGTCAATTGCTGGAGAACATCGAATCCTTACCGTAGCAGGTTAACTTACCGCTATGGCTAAAAAAAAACTTGACAGGACTGAAGGTTTAAACTAAAAGTGGGCCCAATGTACTCAAAGTACTCTAAAAGTCCTCTACTCTGGGCCCCACTCTGAGACGAAACCAATGACAACAGCTTTTAGAGGGATCGAACACTTCTATTTTGCCTTGCTGCCCGGAACTCACCGGGATTTTATATTCAAAAAATTATCCAAGAAATTACCATCAGTAGCAGTTTTTTTGACACCCTCTCCTACATCTTACGACAGGTGACGGTATGAAGCGAAAACGCATAACCATAATGTGGATGCCGTCGGTGAGTTCCAAATCCCGAACCTTCTCTCTCCCAGTTATAGCCCTGTACGTATTTGTGGGCATGTTGTTGCTCTCTTGGGCACTGTTGGCCGCAGGGGGATACTTTGGCAATCGTTTCTATCATGACTATATTCAGGTACGGGAGAAAAATACCTATCTGCTCCAGAAGGAAAGGGAGTTGGATGCACTTCGCCAGACCATGGAGCGCATCCAAAAGGATGAAAATACCATCCGGAGCTTTCTCGGCCTGGAAAAGGGTCACGAAGAGACAACCGGTCTCGGGCAGGGAGGTGAGCCTTCACCGGATCTCTCGACCATCGCTCCCACGGATGCCATGGCCAGCGGCAGCATGCCATTCCCTGCCAAGCCCAGACAGGTCTCCGTCCTCCACAGGGCTCAGCAGTTGGAGACAGACTTGCAGGAGCTGGTGGGAACGATGCGAAGCCAGCGGCAGACCTGGGATAGCACGCCGAGTAT
>CBFDBW010000145.1:0-7048 GCA_965603145.1 uncultured Syntrophobacterales bacterium | reverse complement strand
GCAGCCCCAATGCCGATAAGCTGGACGCCGATGATCTTGGCCGAGGTTCCACCGAGGTTAAAGATCCCGGCTGCCAGGGTGCCCCAGGCACCGCAGACGCCATGTACTGATATGGCTCCCACCGGGTCATCCACCTTGATCCGATCGATAAACAGTACTGCCAGCACCACCAGGACGCCGGCAATAGAGCCGATGATCACCGCACTCAGGGGGGTTACCGTGGCACAGGGGGCGGTTATGGCTACCAAACCGGCCAGAGCGCCATTGAGACTCATGCTTATCTCGGGTTTCTTGAACTTTATCCAGGAAGTGATCATGGCGAGAATGGACCCGGCAGCCGCTGCTATATTGGTGTTGACAAAGATCAAGGCGATATCCTTGGAGGCGGCTGTGGTGGAGCCGGGATTAAAGCCGAACCATCCAAGCCAGAGTATAAAGACCCCCAAGGCGGCCAGGGGTAAGTTGTGCCCTGGGATAGCTCTTGCCTTGCCGTCTTTGGTGTATTTACCGATGCGAGGACCTAAGACTATGGCTCCAGCCAAGGCGACCCAACCGCCGATGGAGTGAACTACGGTTGAGCCGGCGAAGTCGATAAATCCCAACCCTTCCAGCCAGCCGCTTCCATGAAAGAGGCCTCCCCAGGCCCAACTGCCGAATATTGGATAAATCAGGGCGGAGAGCACAGCGCTGTAAAGCAAATAGGCAACGAATTTCGTGCGCTCGGCCATGGCGCCGGAGACAATGGTGGCAGCGGTGGCAGCGAATACCACCTGGAACATCCAGAAGGCGAGAACCCAAGGGTCACCATCAGGAGTGAAATCACTCAGGAAAAAACCGGAAGTTCCAAACCAGCCGGTGCTGGTGGCACCGAACATCAGGCCGAAGCCGATGGCCCAATAAAAGATGGACCCCATGGAGAAATCCATCAGGTTCTTCATTATGATGTTGACAGCATTCTTAGCGCGAGTAAAGCCGGCCTCAACCATGGCAAATCCAGCCTGCATGAAAAAGACCAGGGCTGCGGCCACCAGAGTCCAAACATAATCAGCATGAGTCTGCACCGCCTTGATGGCATCGGCATTGCTGGCAATGGTGGGGGCTTCATCCGCAGCCCAGGCCACGAGGGGGAACATGAATAGGACTCCAGTCAGTAATAGGATTCTTCGTACCATTTTCTTCATTTTCTCTCCTCCAAGATTTTATTTTCTGTAACGATTAAGCATTGATGAAAAACTAAGAAGGCAAAGCAAAATATTAGATGGCTTTTCTTCCTTGCTCTCCGGTCCTAATACGGTAGGCATTGTCGATGGAGCGGACAAAAATCTTACCGTCTCCAATTTGGCCGGTCTTGGCATGAGCCAGTATGACTTCAATTGTCTTGTCAGCCATGCCGTCTTCAACCACGACCTCAACTTTGACCTTGGGCACGAAATCAACGGTGTATTCCGCACCACGGTAGATTTCAGAATGGCCTTTCTGGCGCCCGAAACCTTTGACCTCACTCACGGTCATGCCGCTAATGCCAAGCTCGGAGAGACCCTCCTTGACCTCCTCCAGCTTGAACGGCTTGATGATTGTTTCGATTTTCTTCATTCCGGACCTCCTTTAAAGTGTTTGTGGCTGATATGTCAAAAGGTGTGCCAGAAAGGGGAATGGCGCAAAAATAATTGTAACCGCTGAAAATAAAAAGAATAAATGAGAGTATGATCAGGAAGAGCCCATGATCTATATGTAATCATAAAATACAATATTGTTTTCTTGTAAATAAGAAAATACAATAATGTATTTTATTGGTGGTCTTGAGTTTGGGTCTGGTACTGTGGGTTAGGTGGGTTGCCTTAAAGAGGCTGTCGGACAATGTCCAATAGCGGTTGGTTGTCATTCTGAGCGAAGCGAAGAATCTCACGAAGACAGGTATGTATGCCTTCGAGATTCTTCGGCTCATGCCTCAGAATGACATTGTCGGCCTGCCTCTAAATGGAGCTCTCTCATGCGATGATAAGGCATCAGGGGAGGCATGAGCGTGGCGGGGTTTCGAGATGTGGGACCAGATGGTTTCAAGTGCGATTGCTGCTCAACACCTGGCCAATAGTCTTTTTAATGGTGGCGACCAACTCGGGATCGGTGACCTTTTGTCCGTCCAAATCACGGACGTAGAAAACATCAAGCACCTGGTCCACCTTGGTGGCAATCTTGGCGACCCAGATATCGAGGTCACAGCGGAACAAGGCGTCAGTGATCCGGTAAAGAAGCCCGGGGAAGTCGTAGGTATAGACTTCAATGATAGTGAAAAAATCTGACCCTTTGTTGTTCACTGCAATTTTGTCTGGTCGGGAGGCGGTGCTTTTGATGGCGGCCTGGTAAGCCCTCAGTTTTTCCTCTAGGACTGTATCGAGAATCAGCTCCCCGTCGAGGGCTGCGTACAACTCCTTTCTAACTCTGGCCCAGGCCTCCTCTTCGAAAAGGGTGTCTGGCGGGGCCTTGACTTTAAAAATGTCGAGGGCGATATGATTGCGCCAGGTGTAGATCTGAGCATCCAAAATGTCCAGATTGTTGAGGGTCAACACCCCGGAAATCTTGGAAAAAAGCCCTGGCTGATCTTTGGCACAAACTGATACCGTGCGATAATCGGTTCCGGGCACAGTCCGGGCCTCGAGCACGAGGGGTGACTTTCCGAGTCTTTGGTAAAGTTCGATGTGGTGCAGAATATCTTTCACCGGGGTGTAAAGGAGATAGCGGGGCGAGAGCTGATCGAAAAGCAATTCCAGGTCTTTTTGAGGTATGGAGAGTGATTCCAGAAAAATCTCCTTCCTTTTCTTCTCCAGAATGTCCACAGCCGCAGGAGTGGCCAGTTCCCCCTTTTTCAGGATGTGATAGACTTTGAAGAAGAGTTCCTTCAAGAGAGCAGCGATCCAATCGTTCCAGGCCTTGGGCCCAGTGGCCTTCGAGTCGGCTACAGTGAGGAGATAGAGCATCTTCAGTTCCTCGATACTGCGGAGTTTTCTCGCACACTGAACCACTACCTTTTCGTCATTGAGGTCCCTCTGGGTGGCGGTTTCGGTCAGCAGCAGGTGTTCTCGAACCAGAAAAGAGATGGTTTCAATGTCATTATCGGGGAAGTTCAGCCGCTGGAATATTGTGGAGACCATTTCGGCACCATGTTCAGAATGATCTTTTCCCTCCCGACCCTTACCCACATCGTGCAGCAGTACGGCCCAAAAGAGAAGCTCAGGATATTTTAGTTCTTTGAAAAGTTGGCAATAAAATGAATCCTGGGAAGGGAGCTCCGGCTTGCCGAAATCCTTCAAGATCTGCACCGCCTGTAAGAGATGCTTGTCAACCGGATATACATGGTACTCGTTGTATTGAATGAGATTGACCACTCCCTCCATTTCTGGAATGAGCGCTACGAGAATTCCCGTGTTCAACATCTCATCAAGGACGTTCAGCGGCTGGGATGCTGACAGTAAAATGCGTTGCAGGGATTGAATTACTCTGGGTGATCGGCTGAACTCTTCATCCACTAGGTGAAGAAACTCCTGGACCAATCGCCTCGCTTCAATACTCAGTGGAAGTCCAAGGCTGGCACTCTGCTCGAATATTTTTAGCAACAGATAGGGATTCTCAAGGATCGCCTCCGAGGACTCAAAATTCAGGAAATCCTGACTGGCGCTGATTCCACTTAGGCTCAACCGTCCCTTAGCTCTTGCCAGTGGGTATCGATACTTCCTCGGGACCACCCTATTCAACAGCATCAGGTGCTGCTGTTTCAAAAACTCCATGTGGCCGTGCAACTGTCCGAGGAACAGTTCAACACCCTGCTGGCCGTTCTGATCTTGAAAGCGCAAGGCCTCGGCCACCTGCAACTGGTATTCGAAATAGAGTTGGTCGCACTTGCGGCCGCTGAGATGGTGGAGCCAGTTCCTCACGGTCCAAATGAATGAGAGCGCTTCTGACAAGGTTACATATTCATTGTGAGAAAGTTGGCCATGGTACTCCAAATCCCGTGGCTCTTTGATCTGGTATTTGGCCCAGCTTAACCAAAGCATGGCGTGGTAGTCTCGCAAACCACCTTGCCCCTCCTTGACGTTGGGCTCCAGAAGACTGGTTGAATCACCAAATCGACTATGACGGCCCTCATTTCTCTCCTGCAGCCATTGGATTAATTCCTTGGCTTTCTTGCGCAAGATCTTGCCACGCATTCCTTCCATCAGCGCCGAATAGAGAGTGGAGATGCCACAGAGAAACCTGGCATCCACCAGCGAGGTCAGGACCTCGAAGTCATGGGACGCCAGGCTCAAGCATTCTTTGAGGGAACGGGTGGCGTAGCTTACTTCGAAGCCGGCATCCCAAAGGGGATAAAAGATCTCCTGGACGAGGGCGGCGGCCTCGTCGGGTATCTTTTTGCTAAAAAGCAGGAGCACATCTATATCTGAGTGCAGACACTGCTCTTTTCTGCCGTAGCCCCCAAGAGCTAGGATAGCGTATGGATTTTTTGCCATGCCCATGTGGGGGCCAGCTGAGCTTCGAGCGAAGCTTTCACGAAAGTAATCGTCCAGAAGGTCGGCGTGGGTAGCCAGAAAATCTGGTACATCACCGGCGACAAAACGAGCGAGTAACTCCTGCTTCCTTTCCTGTAGCTGGTGCACTGGGGATTCCATGATGCTCACGTCGAGAACTTGGTTCACTTCAATCACAATCGATTCCGTTGCCCATCTATCATCTGGTTATTAGGAGGCCATCCTAATATAGGTGTCCTTTAACCCCAACCAATGGCAAATGCGCAATGCGAAATGCCCAATGACTAGATGGCCTCTTTGCCACGTTCTCCTGTTCTGATCCTGATTGCTTCCTCCAGAGAACTGACGAAGATCTTGCCATCACCAATCTGGCCGGTCTTTGCTCTTTCTTCGATAACCTTCACAGCTTGGGAGACAAGTTCTGCCGGGACAATAACTTCTATCTTGATTTTGGGGACAAAATCTACCCTGTATTCCGCCCCACGATAGATTTCTGTATGGCCCTTCTGGCGGCCAAATCCTTTGACCTCGGTAACGGTCATGCCCTTGACATCTATCTCCATGAGACCCTCTTTGACCTCATCTAACTTGAAAGGTTTTATGATTGCTTCAATCTTCTTCATTTCTCTCCTCCGACCTGGGGTGATTTGTTTATCTCAGTAGATTGTATTGGGGTCAGGAAACAAACGCAACTCGCAGACCCGATTATTTACGACTCGATTCTCATACGATGTCGGTTAGAGACTGTAGCCCGCCTCGCTATGCTGGGTGATGTCCAACCCTCTTACCTCTTCTTCGTCGGAGACCTTCAGGCCCATAATGGCGTCGAGGAGCTTCAGAATGATAAACGTCATCACGAAAGCAAAGACAATGGTGGCGACGACTGATAGAAACTGAATCCAGAGCTGTCCGGGGTTGCCGTAAAAAAGACCGTCGGCTCCGCCTGGGTTCACAGCAGTGCTGGCGAACAACCCGGTTGCCAGGGCTCCCCAGGTGCCACCCAGTCCGTGGATCCCCACCACATCTAAGGAATCGTCATAGCCAAGTTTAGACTTCGCCAATACACCCATATAGCAAATTATCCCTGCCAGACCACCAATTATCAGGGCTGAGATCGGACTGACAAAGCCAGCCGCTGGGGTAATGGCGACAAGCCCAGCAACCGCACCACTGGCTGCGCCCAAAGTGGTGGGTTTGTCATGCAGGATCCATTCTGCAAACAGCCAGGTTAGGGAGGCTGTGGCTGCGGCCACATGCGTAGTCACGAAGGCACCTGCTGCCAGGCCATCACTGGCGAGAGCACTGCCGGCGTTGAAGCCAAACCAGCCGAACCAAAGAATGGCTGTACCGGTTATGGTCATGGGAAGGTTGTGGGGAATAAATTGTTCTCTGCCATAACCTTTCCTCTTGGAAATAATGAGAACTGCGGCGAGGGCAGAAACCCCTGAACTGATATGAACCACGGTTCCGCCGGCAAAGTCGAGAGCTCCCAACTTCCCTAACCAGCCTCCTGAACCCCAAACCCAGTGTGCCAGTGGAGCGTAAACCAGGGAAGACCACAGGACAATGAAGACCAGCAGTGAGCTAAATTTCATCCGTTCGGCGAAAGCGCCGGTAATGAGAGCCGGAGTGATAACAGCAAACATGCATTGGAAAATCATAAAAGCCTGATGGGGAATGGTAGTGGCATAATCCGGGCTAGGAGAAAGGGTGACCCCTTTCAGGCCGAACCATGATAGGCTACCCACTATACCTCCCACATCAGGACCGAAAGCTAAAGAGTAGCCCCACAAGACCCAGATAACTGTAACCAGGCCGATGATTATGAAGCTTTGCATGATAGTGGCAAGGACGTTTTTGGATCTTACCATCCCGCCATAAAAGAGAGCTAAGCCGGGCGTCATGAACATGACCAGAGCCGAACTGACGAGAATAAAAGCTGTGTCTCCCGCATTAATCATTTGCATCCTCCTTGCTGAGTTTCTTTCGGTGTGATTTGGTAGATCACCGCGAGAGGCAAGAGCAATGGGTGTGCCAAGAGACCGTTAATACATAAAAATCTCGTGATTATAATTAGTTGTGGGTCCGTGGGATGAAGGGGATGGGGTTTGGGAAAATACAATTTTGTATTTTATTTGGGCGATAAATCACAGAAATGTGTTTTGGGAGAATTGGGGATTGCGGATTTCGAATTGCGAATTGTGGAAGGCATAGAGCATAGGGAGGTGATTTCGAATTGCAAATTGCGAAATTGAACTCTACCTTGGGCCTTGGGCCCTGCGCCTTTCGCCTCTCTTCAATCTTCAATCTAAAATCTCCAGCTATCGGTATTGCCTAAAATCCACTCCGTATTTCTTGGCCTTGTAGGTAAATTTCCGCACTGTTGTTTGTAGCAGCTCCGTTGCGGTGGCCATATTGCCCCGGGTGTTTTTCAAGGCATCTATGATCATCTCTCTTTCGAGACCAGCTACGGCCTCCTCAAGTGAACGGGCTGGGACGGTGTCAGACTGCTCTCCGGTCTGCAAGGT
>CBFDBW010000144.1:0-7073 GCA_965603145.1 uncultured Syntrophobacterales bacterium | reverse complement strand
GATTACCGGCTATGAGAGTTCTGAAGCGATGGGCAGAAGCTGCTCGGACAATCTGCTTGTGCATATCGACGACAAAGGGGTTAATCTATGTAAAGCAGGGTGTCCCCTGGTCCAGACTCTCATGGATGGCCTTGAGCGTGAGACTGAAGCCTATCTTCAACATAAAGACGGCCACCGGTTGCCCGTTATCATTCGTGTGTCTCCGCTACAAGATTCGAGTGGTCGTATTGTAGGCGCTGTTGAAACTTTCAGCGACAACTCTTCAAAGGCAGCACTTCTTCAGAAAATCGACCAACTCCAAAAGGAGTCCCTGGTGGACCCGGTCACTGGATTGGCGAACAGGCGCTGCATAGACATGAAGCTGCATTCAAGAATTGATGAAATGCAACGTTACGGGTGGCCATGTGGGGTACTTTTTCTCGATATAGACAACTTCAAAATCGTCAACGATACCTACGGGCACAATGTCGGAGACGGAGTATTGATGATGGTCGCCCGCACACTTTCGAACAACCTGAGGGCTCACGATTTTCTGGGGCGCTATGGCGGAGAGGAGTTCGTTGCAATCATCACACATGTAGATATGGCTCAATTACATTCGTTTGCAGACAGACTGCGCTTACTTGTGGAAAATTCTAGTCACGATACTGAATACAGCACGATTCGGGTTACTGTATCTATTGGAGCCACGGTGGTGCGGCCCGAGGATACAGTAGAGGCGGCGATAAAAAGAGCGGATTTGTATATGTACAATAGCAAGATCAGCGGCCGCAATCGAGTATCCACAGACACAATGTTGGAACAAAATGGCAAGGATTTAATCAGAAAAGGTTGGTCAGCTAGCGGCCCCGTAAGCGAAATGATAGCTGCCAGTAGAATACAATTTCAAAGTTTGGGGAGAATTGAGCCTGCGCGATTGCCCAAGAAGCGGACACCCACAAAGAAGTAGATAACTCCAAAAACGGTGAGCAGTAAGCGGTAAGCCGTGAGCGGTAATTCCGCAATCTAAAATCTACAATCTCCCTTCTGACCTCTGACCTCTGTCTTCTGCCCTCCTTGCCGCGCCTTAGCCTTGGCGAGGCGGGTGCCTTCTTTCCTCTACCTATTACAACAAATCACTGCGTAACCACATGACACCAAACGCCCTGCGCCGTGTTCCCTGTGCCTGGGGGCGAAGTTGAGAAATTATAATTTAATGGATGTCCCGTTTTTTGTAAAATGTGTAAAAAGCTTGACATGTTTATATAAATGTATATAGTTTTACACATGAGAAGAAACTCGGCAAAGAGAGAGGAGGTGCTGCAGCTAGCTCGTGAAATGGGTGTCCTGCGGGTCAGCGATCTGACTTCAAGGGGTATACATCCCGAGTACCTTCGTCGGCTTCACCAACAAGGACTCCTAATACGAACGGGTCGCGGACTCTATGTAGCAGCTGATACAGACGTCTCAGAGCATCACGCTCTCGTACACGCAGCAAAGTGGATCCCACACGGTGTAGGGTGTCTGCTTACGGCGCTGCAGTTTTATGGAATAGGGACACAGGCACCGCATGAGATATGGATGGCCTTAGACCGAAGGGCGGCCCATCCCCGCATTGATTATCCACCACTACGTATCATGCGCTTTTCCGGAAAGGCCCTGACCGAAGGCATTGAGGAGCATCAGGTTGAAGGAATTATGGTGAAAGTGTACAACCCCGCCAAAACCGTGGCGGATTGCTTCAAATATAGGAACAAGATCGGCCTTGATGTTGCCCTCGAGGCTCTTCGCGATTGTCGCAGCCAGAGAAAGTGTACCAATGACGATCTGTGGCAATACGCTAAAGTCTGCCGGGTGGCGAGAGTGGTGAAGCCATATCTGGAGGTGACACTTTGAGTAATAACAGATCAACCAACATCATAACAGCGTCGGTTCGCCGGCGATTGTATGACCTGAGCCGCCAGAGAGGTGAGGATTTCCAGCTCGTTCTGACGTGGTACGCGGCAGAGAGAATGCTCTATCGCATAGCACAATCCAAGCATGCAAATCAGTTCATTCTCAAAGGTGCGATGCTCTTGAATGTCTGGATGGATCGTTCTCCTCGACCAACCCGGGATCTCGACTTTGCAGGACAAGGTGATGCTTCTCCAGAGCGGTTGATCACCCTATTCCAGGAAATCTGCCGGGTTGAAGTAAAGCCTGATGGCCTTGAGTTTGATCCCGAGACTATTAGGGTGAACGAGATCCCTGCGGATCAGGAGTATCAAGGCCGGCGTGTGAGACTACTAGGTAATTTGGGCAATGCTCGTATCAGTGTTCAAATTGACATTGGCTTCGGCGATGTGGTGACGCCTCGGGCGGAGAAGATTATCTATCCCACGCTTCTGGATCTGCCGGCGCCCCGAATCCTTGCCTATCCGGTTGAGACAGTCGTTGGCGAGAAACTTCAGGCCATGGTTGTTTTGGGGATGTTGAACAGCCGCATGAAAGACTTCTACGACTTGAGGATGATCGCGAGGCGATTCAGCTTTGAGGGGTCGAAGCTCGCTAAGGCCATTAAGGCAACATTTGACCGACGTAGGACCGAGATTCCCGGGGCAATTCCTGCAGGTCTCAGCAGTGAATTTGCTAGGGATCCTGAAAAGGGAACACAGTGGATGGCATTTCTGAATCGCAGTGGATTGGATAAGATGCCAGTCGAGCTTCCGCAGATCATCGATGAACTAAAAGTGTTTCTCATTCCTCCACTAAATGCCGCCGCTCGCGGCATAGATTTCAACTTCTACTGGATCAAAGGCGGTCCGTGGTCAACAGAGAAAGGCTAATGAAATATCCGGGTTAAAACTTTCTTCTGGCTTTCCGCCAGGCCCTCTGCCCCATGCCCTCTTCTGTCCGCTGTCGTCTTTCCCGGTCTCGCCCGACTTCCCGTCTCACTTTACTCCATGCCTCACTTCAATGGTTGCCCTTGTTGAACTTGTCGGATAAGATTCTCTTGGTCAACCAGCCGGAACAATTACTTTATGGTAAATTATCTCTTGACGTCATCATCTGTTGAGGTATCTGCTATGAACAAGAAAATCTATGTCCTCCTAGCCTTGTGCATTCTCATTTGGGGATGTGCATCATTTACACGGTGTGAAAAAACATCGACCTCGGGCAAGGGGCAGCCACCAGTAATACTTGACTCTTATGCTCCCAGCCACATTCGCGCGGGTACGACTTGGAGAGTGTACTTACGTGCCAAGGACCCGGATGGGGACATGAAAGAAACGATCCAGGTTTTAGTGAGGGGAGGGAGTGGTCCCTTCAAGACTTCATTCGTCCCGCTTAGGGCTGAGCACAGCGCGGAAATGGGCGGCTACTTTTTCTTGAGGACACCATCCCCGACACAGGCTGACTACGATCGTCTAGGATTTCTTGGTCTGACGTTGAGAATAGCGCTCCTTGATTGCCAAAAGAATAAAAGTGAATATGTAGAATTCCCGCTCCATTTTACCTTTGAAGCGCCCCCTGACTTGCCGCCGAAGTGGAAAGACGTGGCTGACCGTTCCTTGGGGGCGATAATGTTTGATCTCGGAGACTTACTTAACGCGAATCGTGGTAGCAACTGAGTATTGTTAGCGAAGTTTGATGTAGTAAGCAGTAAGCCCTTCGACTCATTCGACAAGACCTGTTGACGAGACTTGTCGACGAGCTCAAGTCGAGTCGCTCAGGGCATGCAGGCTCAGGGCGCATCGCGCGGTAAACGATAAATCGTAGAAATCGTAGAAATTGTTCAAAGCGCTAGATCGCGGCTGACCTTCGACAAGCTCAAGTCGGGGAAAGCCGTTCCCACAGGAGAATCCCTTTCTTCTTTTCTCTGCTCTTTACCTCTTACAACTAATGACAGCGCAGCGAGCGCGAATAAATGGCCTAATGACGCCGAAGGCACATGACGCGAAGCTCGATGAGAGCTGAGCACTGCAGGCGCACCTCACACCTCCAACCACACAGCCCCATGCCCTCTGCTTTTTTTTCGTCTCGCCTGCCCTGAGCCCGTCGAAGGGCCCGACCTCCCGTCTCGCTTTACTCCATGCTCCCTGCCTCCTTCTGGGACGAATCTTGCATAAATCTAATGACAAACTGGTGTCCCATCTCACAGGATGGAAAGAGATTATGGCAGGGCAGCTTTATAGGGTAGTCTTTGAAGGAGAGATCCTCGAGGGGAGTCAAGTTCAAGAGGTGAAAAGAGCTTTGGCTAAGCTGTACAATACCAGAGAGGATCAAATGGAGCGGTTTTTTTCCCGCAAGCGGCTCGCGGTAAAAAAGGATATGGATTATGAGACAGCCATGAAGTACGTGAAGGCCTTTGAGCGAGCAGGAGCCATATGTAGAGTAGAGGAAATTGAGACTCATACCGGCCAAGAGCAGCCCCTAATGCTCGAAAAGGAGACAGAAGAACCCAAGCAGGACGACGGTATAGTCTGTCCTAAATGCCAGTTTGAACAAGCGCCCTCAGAAGAATGCGTGCGCTGCGGTATCATCATAAGTAAGTATTCTGAAAGATTTGATGCACCAGAGAGCCAGACTGAGGCGCGCGGAATTGAAGAAGACTACATTGCTTTCATTGGAGATAATGCCAATAAATATATTCCAAAATTCAAGAAGTTTAATCAGGATGGAGTTGATAATTTCGCAGCCACCTGGCACTGGCCTGCCTTCTTCTTAGGACCATGGTGGCTGCTATACAGAAAACTCCATGGCTGGGGCTCACTTGCAATTGTTCTGGATGTAATACCTGGCGTCAACGTTCTTTCTAAGATTGGTTTTGCTTTGGCAGGCAATTACATCTATTACAAACACGCTAAAGATAAGATCAAAGAGTTAAGAAGGTCAAGGCCGTCCTCAGATCTAGCCGCGAGTTTGGCTAATATCGGAGGAGTACATCGGTGGATGGTCAGCTTAACAGTGGTTGTTTTTATCCTATCCTTAGCCGGGGTGGCATTCATTGGTTACTCAGAGCTAAGTGCGGAAAAGAAGATCGGTAAAATAGCCTTTTACACAGATTACGATCAAGGACTTGATCAAGCTTTCGAAGCCGGTAAACCTGTCATGCTTGTTTTTTCTGCCTCTTGGTGTGGTGCATGTAAGAAAATGACCAGAGATGTTTTTTCCAATGATGAAGTGGCTGATGCATCAGGGCAGTTGGTTAACATCTACATAGATGTAGATAAAGTTGATAGAGAATTAGTCCAAGAGTATGAAATTAAATCCGTCCCATCAGTATTTTTCCTTGATTACAGCGGTGAAACAATAATACAAGTCGCTGATAAGAGGTCGCCTGAAGATTTCATCGAGAATATAGACTACATGGCTCAGGCACACAGCCATAACCAGTTGAACAAGAAGAATCCCGACTTGAACAATGTTAACCAATCAATCACAGCTCAATATTTGGGGTCGAACCAAACCAAGTAACTGAACACTGAGGAGATTCGGCTCCGCTTTTTTTCTTCCCACTGGCCGCTGAAAAAAAGTGCCTAGTGCTTAGTCCCTTGTTCATCCAGCCCCATGCCCTAGGCTTTCCTCGCAACGGACCACGGACAACTGACATAGAACCCGCCATCTTTCTTTTGTCTTTTGTCTTCTGCCAGCTGTCAGCTGCCTGCTGAATAACGCCTCCAACCTAAAGCGAAGCGCTCCTCCAACCTCCAACCACACATCCCCATGCCCTACCTGTCCTGAGTTGTTTTTTGCAAAACCAGATTTATCTATATCCTAAATTGAGCGATTCTAGTGGACAGCACGAGTACAGGCAGCACCATGCATGTCATTCTGAGCGACAGCGAAGAATCTTCTAGGTGGAGCCGCCTTCTGAGATTCTTCGTCGCCTGTCGGCTCCTCAGAATGACAGTGAACGGAGAATCGCTCAATTTAGGTATATGTAAAGTTCAATTGCCAACTTCGACATAAATAAAACAGTATAAGTCATCGAATTGGGAGGTAATTGAAAGGAGATTGGTTAGATGTCCTCGGGAGGAATTTCAAAAGGCAAATTATTCTATTCTGCTGTCACAGCGGTTTTGCTATTTGTACAAATCGGATGCGCTAGTTTCAGAGGCAAACAATACCATGACTTTAAAACCCCAACAGCATTAGGAGGCGATCAAACCATAATACTGGGCTTTTTAGGCGGGTTCGAACCTTGGGACGACGAATCGCGGGGCGTGAGAAAGTTGGCAATAAAAATTGACGCCATGAAACTCCCTAATGTCCACGTCGAAACCCTTGAGAACAGAAAACGTGACCTGGCTATCAAGTTTATTCAAAATACATTTGATCATGATCAAAACGGTTTTCTTGATGATTGGGAGCGGAATTCTGCTCGTATAATTTTGTACGGCCACAGTCTTGGTGGGGCTGCTGTAGTTGAGATATCTCATGAACTCAAGAGGATGGGTGTTCCGATTTTGCTTACTGTACAGATTGACAGCGTAGGCTTAGTTTATGAGGATCATATAATTCCCTCAAACGTGAAACGCGCTGCAAATCTTTTTCAAAATGACGGGTGGATACTTCAGGGGGAGGATAAAATTGAACCGGAAGATCCTGACAAAACAAAAGTTATTGCCAACATCAGATTTGACTACCGGGATAAGAATGTTGATATGTCAAGCTTGTCATGGGAGAGAAGATTTTTCTCGACTCCGCACGCTAAAATGGACGCTGATCCGGAGGTATGGGCTACGGTGGAACAGATGATCTTGTCTGAGATAGTTGACAACATGGATCAGATTTTTGCACGGGACAAGAGCTTAGCTTTACCCTCGGCTCCGAGCGGCAAAGTTACCCCCCATCAACAAGAACGCAGAAACGCCCAGTGTCTGATAGCAATGCAAGGTGTACCCGCAGAAGGTTGTGAAGATAAAGGGTCATAAAGCTACTTGCACATGACGACCAGACGCTTTTATTGCAAGTTCATATACCATAACATCCTTTAATCCACATTTGCACTTCTGAAATCCAGCTATCATATCCTGGGGTAAAATTCTGGAGGGTGAAGTGTGAAGTATGTAATACAAAGTCCGCCCTATCCCCCCACGCTGCCCACCGTA
>CBFDBW010000143.1:0-7163 GCA_965603145.1 uncultured Syntrophobacterales bacterium | reverse complement strand
AGCGGATGCAGTCCCACAAGTCCAGGAATCGAGTCCACAGAATCTGCTAGTTCAGCAGCTGTGGCCTCGCCCACCAGAATCTCTCCAGGACCTGCCAAATCCTGCAAGCGCTTGGCCAGATTTACGGCATCACCGATGTGCGTATAGGCAAGGCGCTTTTCTGTACCTATACTGCAAGCCGTAGCCATGCCAGTGCATACCCCAATGTGGATGCTTATCTCAGGAAGCTCAAAGCGCTGCAATTCGCGCCGAATTTCATCCATTTTTCCTTGGATCTGGACGGCGGCTTCCAATGCGTGGGAGGCATTTTCTTGAGCGGTGTTGGAATTGCCAAAGACCATCATAATGCCATCGCCCATAAATTTGTCCAGGCTACCACCATGCTTAACCATTACGTTTTCGAGGGCAGCGTAGAAGGTGTTGACAATAAAAACCAGACTCTTCTGATCAAGTTTTTCTGAGAGGCCGGTAAAATCGCTGATATCGGCGAAAAGGACCGAGACCTTTTGAGTTTGGCCGGCTCTGGCTGGGAGTTCCCCGCTTGACATAATGCGGTCTACTACATGTTTGGACACAAACCGAGATAGCATTGTGCGTCTGCGTTCTTCTCCGAGGAGGTTCTCCTTGAGATCGAGAACGTATTTCTTGTAAGCAAGAAGTTGATTGTGGCGCTGCTCGGCCCTGGAGAGTGTTTCTTCGAAAGTGCTCAGGTCGAATGGCTTTCTCAAGAAGTCACAGACGCTCAGTTTGAGCGCATCTATGGCATTTCCCAAGGTACCGTAGGCTGAGATGATAATGGGAACCACATCCTCGCAGCGCTCTCTTACTTCTGTAATGAGGCTTATCCCATCCATGCCAGGCAACCTCAAGTCAGAAATTACCAAATCAACCTGGTCATCCCCCAGCTCTTCCAGGCCTTTCTCCGCAGAATGCGCGGCGATAACTTCGTACCCACGATGTTTGAGAAGATTGCTCAGGGTGAAGAGCATGGACTGTTCATCTTCGACCAATAACACTTTCATCAATGTCATCCTTCAAATCCGAAGGGACTGTAAGCTACTCTTGAAGTGAAATAAACCGTTGGCTGATTGCGCTCGGGACAGCATAAAGCACAACCCGTGCCAACTCCGGGGGACCTGGCAGAATTCGCCTAACCGCACTATTTAGGGTGCTTTACAGGGGTTTAGAGGTATGCTATCGGGTGTGACTTCCGTTCAATTTTGCAGCACTGCTGGACGGCCATATTCGCATAAGTCCCGGTGGCGAAACAAAAAAAATAAAGGTGTTGGTTAGTGATCCAAATACATCATTGGCGAAATCGCCAAACGCCCAGTTGGTAGCGTTTTACACCATTTGGCAAGCGGATTTTTTCTAGCTGGCAGGAGGCAGTTTCAGTGCCTGGCGAGAAATGTATTAAACTATTCAAGGTGATAGGCGTTTCATCCTTTCTCGCCTTTCCCGCCTTGAACTTTTTTCGCTATCTGATTCCGTATTTCTTGAGACGATAGAGGAGGGTGTTTCTGGTGATCCCCAGAAGTTTGGCCGTCTGTACCTGGTTTTTCTTTGTTTGCTTGTAGGCAGTGGTAATGATCTTTTTGATCACCTCATCAAGGCAGATTCCAGATGAGGGAATCTGAGATGGCGGAAAATCCTGGGTCTCTTTTCCAGGATCACGCTTGGTTGGGGCAGGGGAGGGGGTTTTTGGCGTAAGGAAATCAAGATGATCAGGTTTTACTTCGGTGGAATCTTCCAGGAGGGTTACTCGCTCAATGGCATTCTTGAGTTCGCGGACATTGCCTTTCCACGGGTGATTCAGCAAGATTTCTTCAGCTTTCGGTAACACTTTCTGAAACTTCTTGCCATATTTTTTGTTAAAGATTGCAAGAAAATAGTTGACCAAAAGCGGAATGTCCTCCTGGCGCTCGCGCAGTGGAGTGATGTTGATGGCAATGGTGGCCAGGCGGAAATAGAGGTCTTGGCGAAATCGTCCGTTTTCAATGAGTTGCTCCAGCGCTTGGTTGGTCGCGGCAATGACACGGACGTCCGCCTTCTTGGGCTGTGAGTCGCCCACTGCGTAGAATTCATTTTCTTCCAGGACCCTGAGAAGCTTGGCCTGGACATCCAAGGGCAGGTCAGCTACCTCGTCAAGAAGAAGAGTTCCACTGTGGGCCTCCTCAAAAAAGCCCTTCTTACCTTTGATATGGGCGCCGGTGAAGGCGCCGCGCTTGTAGCCGAACAGCTCGCTCTCCACCACCTCTTTGCTTATGGCGGCACAGTTGACCGCCACAAAAGGGCTGGCGACTCTGGGGCTGTTGAAATGGATGGCCCGGGCAAAAAGCTCCTTGCCCACGCCACTCTCACCACCGATGTAGACATTGGCATCCGGACTTCTGGCAATCCTCTTGGCCATTGAAAGGGCCTCCAAGAACTCCGGGCTTTTGCCGATCAGGTTGTCGATGTTGTATTCCTTGGCAAGGGCTTTACGCAGGGCGGCGATTTCTTGTTTGTAGCGCAACCGCTCCAGGGCCTTACCAATGGCAATTTGCAGCTCGTCCATGTCAATGGGCTTGGTCAGGTAGTCAACCGCCCCCAGATTGATGGCCTGAACAACATTTTTCACTTCTCCAAAAGCGGTAACCATGATTACCGCGACATAATCGTCAACTTCCCTGATCTTCTGAAGTGTTCCAAGACCATCGACTCCGGGCATGGAGATGTCCAACAAGACCACATCCGGCGGATTGTCCTTTACCTGCTGAATGGCCTTCTCACTATTGCGGGCTTCCGCAACTTTATAATCCTTCTTAAGAGTTCCTTTGAGAGAGGTCCGAAAGGACGCTTCGTCATCAACGATGAGAATCTTATAGATAGCCTCGTCCATGAATTCCACCAAGCTTTAGAGTTGTCAGGAAGAATTCCTTGGAGTTATACACCTTTTTGCGGTTCTACGCGAGTTATTTTTTATGGGAATTATGCCCGATTCGGTCTGCAGTTTTTGTCTTCACTAGTCCTCGACGGTCTTGAACAGGATCCTGAAATCGGTCCCTTGCCCCTCTTTGCTGGATACCCGAATGGCGGCTTGATTTTTGTCCAGTATTTGGCGAGCGATTGCCAGGCCCAGCCCGGTTCCTTCCGGCTTGTTGGTAAAGAAGGGATCAAAGATTTTGGAGAGATTTTCATTTGGTATTCCCAGCCCGGTGTCGCCCACCAGCAATTCAACCCGCCGCGTGCTTGAGGCCTGTTGCGTAGTAATGGTCAGTTCACCACCATCGGGCATGGCTTGCATGGCATTGATTACCAGGTTGATGACCACTTGAGAGATCTGGGCCGGGTCAATGAGAACAGCTGGCAGGTGGTCGTCCAGGTTGAAGTGAACCTTGAGATCGTCTCTGCGCAAATGTACCCTGGTAAGCTCGTGCACGCTCAGTACCACATCGTTGATATTGGTTTCCACCAGGTGGGCTGGCCTCGGTTTGGAAAACTCCAAGATTTCAGAGATGATCCGTTCGATCTTTTTGACTTCTTTTTGAATGTCGAGCATATAGACCTGATGCTCTTCGCCGACATCAAGATCCCGCAGGAGAATCTGAGTGTTGAGATTGATGGTGGCCATTGGATTTCTAATCTCGTGGGCAATACCCGCGGCAAGGGTGCCCAAAGATGCCATCTTGTCCGCCTGCACCAGCTGCCTCTCCATTTTTATCTTGTCGGTCACGTCGATGCCGTAGTTGATGATCAGGGCAAGATTGCCTGAGGCATCAAAAATGGGGTAGGTGTACTCCTCGAGGGTCTTGTTGACAATTGGATTGGTGCTGAGACGGTGTGAAGGCTTGCTGGTACGGATGGTCTCGCTTACCGGGCAATTGGGGCAGGGTTCACTTCCTTTGCGAAAGGCCTCGTAGCATTTTCTTCCAAGAAGCCGCGGAATCTTATCCCCAAAAAGGGAAGCGGTCGCCTTGTTAACCATGATTATGTTGTGGTCCAGGTCAGTAATGGTCAACGGCGACATAATTCCGTCGAAGACCGCCATCAACCTTTTCTTGCTTTCAATGATGGTCTGTTCAAGGTGTTTCTGGCGCAGCTCTTTCTCTTTGCGCTGGGTAATATCGCGCACCATACTCATCAGATACTTTTCGCCTTTGAGCCTCAGGATAGAAGTGTTGACCTCCACCGGCAGTTGGTTGCCATTCTTGCGTATCATGGTTTCTTCGCGATGCTGGCCCGGCTCGCCCTCCTTCTCCTCCTCTTGAACCTTGCTGTCATCTTGATGGACGAGGTCGGCCATGGTGAGGTGTAGCAGTTCATCCCGACCATAGCCGAGCATTTCACGGGCCTTGGTGTTGATGTCCACTATGTGGCCGTCGAAAGTCTCCAAAAAGACGGCGTCGTTGGCGCCTTCCACCAGGGTTCGATAGCGCTCCTCCGAATCTTTTAGTGCCTGTTCTGTCTGTTTGCGCTGGGTAACGTCTTCTAAAATTGCCTGGAATTCCGGACGTCCGTCATAAAAGATCAGGCCTATGGTAGCCCGAATATCCATGGTGGAATCATCACTTGCCAAGCCACGAAATTCAAGGGTTTGCTCAGATTGTGCCGAAGGCTCGCTGCCGAGGTTCCGAGTTAGATCTGCAAAGGTCTGACGGTCCCCAGGATGGAGCAACTCGATGAAATCCCGGCCCAAGAGCGAGGAAGGCTGGGGATAGCCAAACATGGTGGCCATTACGTTGTTGCAATACCGAATGACACCCTGATTGTCTATGATGCTTATCGGATACAGGTTGCCCTCTACTAACGAGCGATACTTGTCTTCAGAGCGAATGAGCGCCTCCTGAAGTTCGCGTCTTTCTTCTTCGATTTCGAGTGCTTTGGCGAGCATGGAGAAAACGGCCATCTCGTGGGGGAGCACTCTGTGGCCTTCAGTAAAGGCGACGCAGAAGGAGCCGCAACAGCGCTCATTTACCAAAAGTGGCTTGCAAATGCTTGTTTGCAACTTATGGCGCCTTACCAGGTAGTCCTGGTGCAGTTCTATATCTTGACTGAGGTTTTCATAAACCTCCGGTTGTTCGCTGGTACTTTGCATGATTTTACTGAGCAGAGGGCCTAACTGTGCTTTGCTTCCTTGTTTTACATCCACTTGACCGTCGGAATGAGCCAGGGTAAGCGATGGTTCTTTTCCGTCCCTTTCAGCTCTGTAGTGGAGGGAACAAGAAGCGGCCAGCAAGTTGCTGGCTTCGAGAATAACTTTTCGGATATTGGCGTTGTGGTCAGTATCGAAGCTAAAGAAAAGCTGATTCAATGAGCTGGTTCGCTTTTCCAGTCGCTTCTGATGGGTAATATCGAGAAGGATGCCGCTGATGTGGTCGAGGTTATTGTCCTCATCATAGACCGCTTGGCCTCTTACTTGGAGCCACCTGTTCTTGCCGTCGCGCTTCCGGATGAGGTATTCACGAAGCAGACTGCCTCCCTGCTCCGAGGCTGAATGGAGCAAATTTGCCGCGAGGGAACCAGTCTCGGCACCGCAGAGTGACGACCAGAGATCGGGCTCCGTCTCAAAAGCTTCAGGAGCGTACCCGGTTAGCTCTTTGATTTTCTCATCCACAAATTGGGTACTGCCGTCGGCAAAGACGGTGAACACCACTCCTGGGATATTTTCCAGCAGACTGCGGAAGCGTTGCTCAGAACGCTGAATCGTTTGTAACTGTTGGCGCTCCCGCCAGGCCCGTTTAAGTTTGGCCTCGAACGCCTCGTTGCTGAAGGGTTTCTGGATAAAGTCTATGGCGCCTGCCGCCAGGACATCGTCATACGAGTAGTGCATGTTAAAGGCGGTCATCAGTATGACGTCTGTCTTGGGATAGTGCTCTTTGATGAACTTGGTGAACTGGAGTCCATCCATCCCCGGCATTGCAATGTCACTGATTACCAGGGAGAAGACCTCCTTTGCCAAAAGATCTTTCGCCTCGGAGGGCCGGGAGGCAGTGGCTGACTCGAGGCCAATATTTTGGATGATTTCAGCGCAGAGACTGCGTACTTCATCAACATCGTCCACTACCAGAATTTTACCCGCTGGTAGATCAGACTTGAGCCAGGGTACCGGTGCGGTGTCATTCATTGATGCCCCCGAGCTTTTCGGGAAATGGCAGAAAAAAAACCGCTAAAGTGCGATACACTGTAGCATCTATGAGAAAAGATTTCAATTGGAATTCTGAAGGGATGCGGCTCTTCAACTCTCCTCGTTCTTCCCAGTGGTCTGCCGATGACGAGCCTCATCTTCTTTCCGAGGGACAGCTCTGATAAGCAGTAACAGGAAAAAAGCAGCCAAGAATGTCTTTATTGTCAGGGCGAAGATAGTATCTGCAGACCAGATGAACAGGACAGGAACAATGATAACTCCCAACAGTATCAGGAGAATCGTAGCTATGTTTTCTTTGAGGGTCGCCATTTTCAGCATAGCGCTAAGCGCATAGCGTTCAAGTGTAGGGTGGCACCGCCCACCAACCAATCGGTGTGCATTGCATACCCTACATCTTATCTACTGGATTCCGCCTTCTGAATTCTTTAGTTATTGCCTTGTTGAGGCAAGGGTATAGATGATTTGCGGCGGAGTCAACAGGGAGGGCGTTTTGTTGACAAGCAAACTTTGCTATGTTAGATAGAATCGCTGTGTTTAGCCCGGACAATTCATGCAATAGCCGGGCTATATGAACGGTGGTGTATAGATTCTAACGATAATCAGAGGGGCGACTAGCTCAGTGGATAGAGCGTTGGTCTCCGGAACCAAAGGTCCCGGGTTCGATCCCCGGGTCGCCCTCCAGTAATTTCAAGGACTTAACCATTTTAGTTAGGTCCTTTTTTTGTGGTTGGTTGCGTCTAGTTGTGGATTTTCCTAATCCAGATGCGACCAAACAATACTCTTAGCTGTGCTTTCGATTGGCCTGACGATTTCGGCCCATCCGTATCACATTGCCTCACCAGTATGATGTTGACTCATTTGCACATCCCAATCCACGTCCAGCCCCTTTTAGAAAAAAATCTTATCAATTGACCTGATCTGTCACACTCTTTTTGTATTCTGCTATTTAGCCCGGATGTTTCATGAATCGCTTGCTGCGACCTTGGATATAGCCGTCCTTCCGGGCGTCCTAGGGTGTCGGCTCCTGCGACGTACC
>CBFDBW010000142.1:0-7178 GCA_965603145.1 uncultured Syntrophobacterales bacterium | reverse complement strand
TTTGCCCTCTGTTCTCATTCACAATGTCAGCGGCAAAAACCAAATCTACTTTCATCAACTTTGCATACTCTTCAAGACGCTTCTTGTATTCGAGTCCTTCGTCGCCTGCATCATGGGAGATAACGAGTTTGGCTTTCATTCCCAGTCTGCAAACCAGTTCAATGGCATGTTCAATACCTTTTCTTTGTACCACCCGGGTCGGCTGGAGGATAAAGAGTTCGCCATCTTCGATGCCCAAATCTTGCCGTACGTCCCTGGTATAGTCATCAGGTGGCGGTGGCGGATTTTCAAAATCCATTATGTTCGGAGCAATGCGAGCCGAGATGCCTGTTCGAAGGCTCAGTTGCTCATCCCCATAGGAGTTGATGACCGCATGAATGATGGAGGGTAGATTCGGCGGGAAAGCCATGTTCAGGTAGTCTGTGACAGCGTTTATCAAAAAACGATCTCTCTCCCAGTAGAAATCGTGATGGTGGGCAACTGTTAAAATGTTCGTTTCCGCAATTAATTCAGTTAGGGCAATGCCCAGTGGAATATTCATTGGAATGGTCAAAGCGTTTTCCACCAGCAGTAAACCGATATCGAACTCTTCGATGAATGCATAAAGGTGGTCCTTGAGTATATGTGACAGTTCATGTACTTTCTGGGTGAGGGAACGATCGCGTTTGGTAACGCCAAAGCTCTCTTCCTGAATTTCTTGGACTTTTGGATGAGTGAAGTGCGCCTCCGGGGCAAGGTATGACCTCTCCAGGGGGCGATCAAGCTCACCGGCAAAATAAAAGCAAGTAAAACCTTCTTCTTCAAAAACCTTAGCCCATTTTGCTGCTTCAAGGGATACGCCATCGGTTCCGGCAAGTCGGGTTGAAACAATTCCCCAATGTTTCATGTTTTTTTTTGTCTCTGTTTGATCCATTTTTCTCTCCTGCATTTAATCTTCAATATCTTAAGTTTTTTTCAGATCAATAATCTCAATCCGGTTGTTTGCTTCCGGGTATCTGGGCGATGGTCCTGTGGACAAAACGACGAGGTCTCCGTCTACCCCGTGGGATTTCAACCAGTCACTGGCGAAATCGTTCCAGACCTCAGGTGGATCAGTCTCATGGACCGGATATATGCCGTAAGAGAATACGAGCTGTTGGCAAACTCTCTCTTCGGAGCTGACCGCAGTTATCCAAACCGGCAACCTGAACCGGGTAATGCTTCGAGCGGTTTCACCGCTCAGGCTGGGTACCAGGACGACTGCCGGCGAAACATGCTCCACCATCGTCTCGACGCTCACAGTGAGAAGATCCCTCACACTGATTTCGTGTTTTGGGCCTAACCCTCTGAGGATTTCTCTGACTCTATGGCTCGGGCGGTAAGGCTCGGTTTCCGTGGCGATTTTGGCCAGCATAGCAACGGCATCCACGGGATACTTGCCCATTGCCGATTCCTCCGACAGCATCACGCAGTCAGTCCCGTCAAGGATGGCGTTGGCGACATCGGTGACCTCGGCACGGGTCGGTCGCCGGTTTCCGACCATGGATTCCAACATCTGGGTCGCAGTAATCACCGGTTTACCCAGAAGATTTGCCCGACGTATGATTTCTTTCTGGGCCACGGCGATTTTCTGGATGGGTATTTCCACCCCCAGGTCCCCACGAGCCACCATAATACCGTCTGCGGCCTCAAAAATGGCATCCAAATCTTCTTTCGCCCGCGAGCGTTCCAGCTTGGCAATAATAAAAGGGTTGTGGCCCAACTCGGCAGCAGCGTTGCGAACGGCCTCAATGTCAGCCGCGGATTCGACAAAGGATTGGCTTACCGCGTCCACCCCCTGCTCCATGGCAAACGTGAGACATTCACGGTCTCGATCGGTGAAGGCGCTGATGCCTAGATCAATGTCCGGTATATTTAGCCCTTTGCGTGAACGCAATTCACCTCCCACCAGGACCTTACACTGGACGTCGTTATCCTCAACCAACACAACTTCGAGCTGGATGAGACCGTCGTTGAGAAACAGCGTGTCCCCTTTTTTCACTGCCTGGGGCAGTCGCGGGAAACTCATGGAGGCGCGCTTATTGTCTCCAGTTATTTCTTCGGTAGTAAGAGTGAAAGAATCCCCGGTGACCAATTCAACAGGCTCTTGAGCCAATTGGCCGATACGCATTTTGGGGCCGGGCAGGTCACCCATAATCGCCACGCGCCTCCCCACTGCCCGGGCTGCGGCCCTGATATTTTCAATTACCTTTTTGTGGCTGTCAAAATCTCCATGGGAAAAGTTGAGTCGCGCCAGGTTCATTCCGGATCGGATCATTTGTTCGAGTATCTCCGGAGATTCCGAGGCAGGACCTATGGTGCATACGATCTTGGTCTTGTTGGCTGGGAGTTTCATAGCGTTCTCTCCTTCTAAATGTCAGGGTCTCAAGAATTTGGTGTTAGGATTCAGAAAGTTTAATTGTTCTAAGCAAAACGGCTCAACCCGGACTTTTCATGGCTTGCAGTCACGAGACCCCGGCGTTGTTCGTGCCACAATGACATGGCGGCCAAAAAACCCGGCACCTCACATTCATTACATTTCCCTGGGTTGTCCAGTGGATGAGAGGACACCGGTCCACACCTTATCTTTGGGATCGATTTCTTTACGCTTTGAAACGGCCGCAGCAATGGGGACGTGGGTAAATTCACCTTTCCAGTAGCCCACGACCATGTTCGTTCGACCGGCCATGCCGGCGTGCACCGCATTGTGTCCCAACATCAGACAGAAGACAGAGTCGGGTGGGCTTGCGGGCATGCTTCGAATCGTGTAGCTGGGGTCTATATACTTTAGGGTCACTTCCATTCCGGCCTTCTTGAAATAATTCGTGATTTGGTCTTTGAGAAAGACACCGATGTCTCCCAAGCGAATATTCCCTGATGCATCTCGCTCAAGCTCTCCTTCCATGAGATCCTGTCCTGCTCCTTCCGCCACCACCACAACAGCGTGGTGTCTTGTCTTTAGCCTCTGCTCTAGGCTCTCAAGAAAAGATTTTAGGCTGAAACGCACCTCCGGTACCAGGCAGAAATTCACGTCGCTGTTGGCGAGAGTGGCAAAAGCGGCGATGAATCCGGAATGGCGGCCCATCAATTTCACCAGGCCGATGCCATTTCTTGCCCCTGCCGCCTCTGAGTGTGCCGCATAGATCGCTGTGGTCGCCTCGGAGACCGCCGTAGTGAAGCCGAAGGACCTCTCCGTATAAGAGATGTCATTATCTATGGTCTTGGGAATGCCGATAACTCCGATTTTAAGATGGCGTCTACCGATCTCCTCAGCTATAGCTTGGGCGCCGCGCAGGGTACCATCACCTCCAATAGTGAACAGGATGCCTACATTCATCTGATCCAGAGTGTCTACCATCTCAGAGACATCTTGGCTTCCGCGGGAAGAACCCAGGATTGTCCCTCCCTGTTGATGGATCTCCTGGACCCTCTCAGGGGTCAGTTCCGTGGGAGTATGGCCGTGCCGGTAGGAGAGTCCTTCGTAGCCGTAGCGGAAGCCGAACACGGTCCTGACGCCATAGTGATGGTTCAGGCTCAAAACAATTGCCCGAATCACGTCGTTCAGGCCAGGACAAAGGCCACCGCAGGTGACGATGCCGCACTTTAGCTTCGAGGGATCAAAGTAGACTTTTTCTCTTGGGCCGGCCATCTCAAAGCATGGTGGTCTTTTGCCCGCTTTCTGATAGCTTTCAATCTCTCTCAGGTCTCCTTGATACAGCACATGCGCTTCTTCGTTCACAAACTGCACGCCGGGCATGGGCGAGGGAATTCGGCACTCACCCAATCTAGAGATGGTGAAATCCAGATCATTGATTTCCATAACAGATCTCCTTATTGAATTTAAGACTGCAGATTGCAGATTTAAGAATTATGCATTTAGGTTGAAATCCTAAATCTGGAATTTGCTATCTGCAATATCTAACCCGCCCCGGCTACTGCAAAAGCCTTGTCAACAATAGCCTGCGCTTCTGCTTGTATTCTCTGCAAATGCTCCTTTCCTCTGAAACTCTCGGCGTATAGCTTGTAGATCTCCTCGGTACCTGAAGGTCTTGCAGCAAACCAGCCGTTTTCGGTGACGACCTTGTGTCCGCCTATCTCAGCATTGTTACCCGGCGCCCGGGTGAGTTTGGCAATGATGGTTTCACCGCCGAGTACATCTGCCGTAATCACATCGGGTGAGAGTCCTTTAAGCACTGCCTTTTGCTCTATTGTGGCAGGTGCATCGATGCGTTCGTAAACGGGACTGCCAAATCTTTCCTCGAGTTCTCCATATAGCTCTGCCGGATCTCTGCCGGACTTGGCAGTGATTTCGCAAGCAAGCAAGTCCAAGATGATCCCATCTTTATCGGTTGTCCAGACGGTACTGTCTTTTCTCAAAAAAGACGCCCCGGCACTTTCTTCCCCGCCAAATCCGTATGAACCATCTATGAGTCCATCCACGAACCATTTGAAGCCAACCGGTACCTCGGAAAGAGTCCGCCCCAGATGCTCAGCAATCCGGTCGATCATGGAGCTTGATACCAGGGTTTTCCCTACCGCCGCATCACATTTCCATCCGGGCCGGTTCTGGAACAGATACCACACAGCCACCGAGAGGTAGTGGTTTGGATTCATGAGTCCCGCAGTCCGTGTGACGATGCCGTGACGGTCCACATCCGGATCGTTGCCAAAGGCAATGTCAAAGTTGTCTTTCAACTGGATCAAGCTCGCCATGGCATACTGCGAGGAGCAGTCCATCCTGATCTTTCCGTCTTTATCCAAAGTCATGAAAGAAAAGGTCGGATCAACACTGCGATTGACAAGCTCGAGGGAAAGTCTATAGCGCTCGGCAATTGGGTCCCAAAAGTTGATCGCCGACCCTCCCAGAGGATCCACGCCTATCTTGAGCCCGGTCTCGGCAATCGCCTCCATATCGATGATATTATCGAGATCCTCAACATACGGACCAATATAATCATACTCCTGAGTAGAATTTGCTCTCAGCGCTTTCTTAAATGATAGTCGCTTGACATCACGGAGCCCGCCGGCCAAAATCTCATTGGCTCTATCTTCGATTTTCCGGGTGGTTACGGTATCCGCGGGTCCGCCGTCGGGAGGGTTGTACTTGAACCCGCCATCAGCAGGCGAATTGTGAGAGGGGGTGATGACCACACCGTCGGCGAGTCCCTGCTTCTTGCCGCGGTTGTATGATAAGATTGCGTGGGAAATCACCGGTGTGGGAGTGTAACCAGATCCTTTCTGGATCATTACCGTGACTTCATTTGCTGCAAAAACCTCCAGGGCGCTGGCCAATGCTGCTTCGGACAGGCCATGGGTGTCCATGCCCATAAACAAAGGACCGGTGTTTTTTTTGGCTTTTCGGTGTTCACAGATGGCCTGACTGATTGCCAATACATGGTCCTCGTTGAAACTGCTCTTAAGGGAAGAGCCACGGTGTCCAGAAGTTCCGAAAGAAACCCTCTGGATCGGGTCTGAAACATCGGGCTTGTGTGTATAATAAGCTGAAACGAGCCGGGGGATATTCACAAGGTCCGCTGTCGGCGCAGGTTTTCCAGCAAGTTCATGTACAGACATCTCTCGCTCCAATACACAATGGATTATTAAACATCGGCCAGCGTCGTGCCGGTTCCTCTTAAGTGTTCCACAGCCTCCCTTACCCGCTCGGCCATCGATCCTTCCGCCGTTGTCAAATAGACCCGAGGGTCATAGGTCTTCTTGTTGCCAACTTCTCCATCCACTTTGAGCACACCATCGTAGTTCTTCAGCATGTGGTCTGCTACGGGACGGGTAAAGGCATACTGAGTGTCCGTGTCAATGTTCATTTTCACGACACCGTAATCAACCGCTTCTCGAATCTCCGCCAGGGATGAACCCGACCCTCCGTGGAATACCAGATAGAACAGTCCCTCTTGGCCGTATTCCTTTACCAGCGCCTCCTGGCCGTCTTTAAGAATCGAGGGCTTGAGCTGGACGTGACCCGGCTTGTAAACCCCGTGCACATTGCCGAAGGTTGCCGCCACCAGATAACGCGCACCTTCAACTTCGTTCATGCGGCGAGCGGCCTCGATCATGTCTTCAGGGGTGGTATAGAGCTTTTCAGCCGCCCCTTCTCCGCTGACCCCGTCCTCTTCACCGCCGACGACACCCACCTCGATTTCCAGAATGATTTCATTCCTGTGGCAACGCTCCAATAATGGAACGGCCAGGTCTAGGTTCTCCTCCAATGGCAGCGCGCTTCCGTCGAACATGTGGCTGTTGAAGAGATTGGGCATTCCCGCTGCTCGACGCTTCTCTGTCTCTTCAATCAGGGGAATGACAAAGGTGTTGAGCTTATCGGCCTGACAATGGTCTGTGTGCAGGGCCACGTAGATATCGTAGCGTTCTGCAACCCGGTGCACGTGTTCGGCAATGGAGACAGCCCCTAGAGCCATGTCCTTGACGAAAGAACCCGAGGCGAACGCGCCACCACCGGTAGAGACCTGGACGATACCGTCGCACCGACTTTCAGCAAGACCCTTTAGAACCGCATTGGCTGTGGTTAGAGAGGTTACGTTAATTGCCGGGTAGGCAAACTTTTTCTCCCGCGCTCTGTCGAGCATTTTGCAGTAGGTTTTATAATTCGCTACAGGCATAGTTACTCCTTTTCATTTTTGCCCAGTTCAACGATGCGTTTGGCGTATTCCTCTTTTAAATTATTCAGGAATTTCACATCGATCTTTCCTTTCCAATTGGTTACTTCGGTGAAACGCTTGGGAATGTTGACCGCAGTCGGTTCAAAACCGGTTGCCAGCCTCAGCCGCCAGCGCAGTTTTTGAATATGCTCAGCCACTGGCTGCATATTGTCGGCCAGCGTTGTGTAACCCAGGGAATTCAGGCAATTTGCAAGCAACTCATCCGTATACACGGAACGGGCAAAAAGGCAGGCAACCATGGAGGTCAATAGCACGCGGCCCTGTTCATCACGCACTAGAAATTCCACAGCTTCTTTCACGTTCTTTCCTTCATCTTTCTGATCATAGGAATAGCCGCCGCTGTCCAGGTGCGAATGCCTGAATCCCAGCGCCTGGGAGGCGAAAAAGACCTCCCCCGTGGCATAGCCGCCCATTTCCTGACCCAGCACACAGGCAAAATCTTCCCCGCCGTATTGCTCAGCCGCCTTC
>CBFDBW010000141.1:0-7180 GCA_965603145.1 uncultured Syntrophobacterales bacterium | reverse complement strand
AAGAGGCTGAGGTCCAAGAGGTTGAAGAGCAAACCTCGGAAACTGCAGCGGAGCAGGAAGGTCAGTCAGAAGAGATCGAGGCGACCGCTGGAGAAGAGGCTGAGGTCCAAGAGGTTGAAGAGCAAACCTCGGAAACTGCAGCGGAGCAAGAAGATCTTGGACAAAAGACGGTGACTTCTGTCGAGCAACTAGGGGATCAGGACCAGATGCTCACAGAGGAATCCTACCAGGCGCTTTACGAAGAAAGCCTCAAAAGCATCAAGGAAGGCGAGGTAGTGCGCGGTAGCATCATCCAGGTGACCGACGATTATGTAATGGTGGATATAGGCTACAAGTCAGAAGGTCAGATCCCCGTCAATGAATTCAAGGATGAAGAGGGCAAGGTAAGTGCCAAAGTCGGTGACGAGGTTGAAGTTCTTCTTGAACATCACGAAGACGAAAACGGCGAAATTGTCCTTTCCAAAGAGAAGGCCGCCAAGATAAAGGTATGGGACGACATTAGCAGCGTTTATAAAGAGGACGGGGTCATTGAAGGCCGGATTGTTTCGAAGGTCAAAGGCGGGCTCTCCGTCGACATTGGCGTGCAAGCTTTTCTACCTGGATCCCAGGTGGATCTCCGGCCGGTTCGCAATCTTGACAGTCTCATTGGACAGCAGTTTCAGTACAAGATTTTGAAATACAACAAGAAAAGGCGTAACGTAGTACTCTCACGCAGGGTACTTCTGGAGAATGAAAGAGAGGCACTCAAAACTGATACTTTGCAGAAACTGGAAGAGGGTAAGGTCCTCGAGGGTATTGTAAAAAACATCACCGAGTACGGCGTGTTTGTGGACCTCGGTGGCATTGATGGTTTGCTGCATATCACGGACATGAGTTGGGGTCGAGTCGGGCACCCGTCAGAGATGTGTTCGATAGGCGATACCATCGATGTCATGGTATTGAGCTTTGATCCCGAAAAAGAACGGGTTTCTTTGGGTCTAAAACAGCTATCAGAAGATCCATGGAATACAGTTGACGAGAGATATCCAGTGAGTCACCGGGTAACGGGGCGCGTTGTGAGTCTGACTGATTATGGTGCTTTTGTGGAACTTGAGCCGGGTATAGAAGGACTGATCCATGTCTCCGAGATGTCCTGGACCGCGAAAATTCGCCACCCATCTAAGGTCGTAGCACAGGGCGACATGGTCGAAGCAGTGGTTCTCAATCTGAACAAAGAAAACAAACGGATTAGCCTGGGTATGAAACAGGTAGAGCCCAATCCATGGGACGTCATTGGAGAGAAGTACCCTGTGGGCACCACTATTCAGGGAAAGATCAAGAATATTACCGACTTTGGACTTTTCATTGGTATCGATGAAGGCATAGATGGTCTCGTGCACATCTCAGATCTTTCCTGGACCAAACGAATTAAACACCCTTCAGAACTTTTCAAGAAGGGAGAAGAGATACAGGCTATAGTCCTCAATATTGATAAAGAAAATGAACGGTTTTCTCTGGGGGTAAAACAACTAAGCCCTGATCCATGGGAAGAAATCCCGGAGAGATATCCAGTTGGGAACTCAGTTGTCGGTACGGTGACCAACGTAACAGATTTTGGCCTTTTCGTTGAAATAGAGGAAGGAATTGAGGGGTTAGTACACGTCTCTGAAATCAGCAAGGAGAAAATCAAGACACCTGTCGGACTTTTCCAAGAAGGTCAGGAGGTAACCGCCAAGGTAGTCAACATAGGCAAAGAAGAGCGCAAGATCGGGCTTTCCCTCAAGAGGTTGGACGAGGAGGAAGAAAAGACCCAGTACTATGAGTATGTAGATAGCCCCAAAGCGGCAACCTCAAATCTTGGCCAGCTGTTAAAGGAAGAGTTGGAAGGACGTACCGATAACTTCTTGGGAGGGGATGATAAAGAATAAGTAGTTTCCATCTAGGGTGTCTGTTCAGACAGCGACCGGATCCAGACTGGGAGGCAGTAAGGTGCGCAAACGTTCCGTCTTTCTGGCGGCAAGCGTTTTAATCTTGATCCTCGTTGTCATCTTTGGCAGCCTTGCTTGGTTTTCGCACCTGCGTGGCGGTGATGCAGGACCGGTGTTTGGCGAAAAAGTTGCAGTCCTAGAAATTAAGGGTGTCATAGCCGACTCCCAACCAACCATAGAGCAACTAGCCACATTCAGAAAAGATTCCTCTGTAAAAGCTGTGGTGGTAAGGATTGAGTCTCCCGGCGGTGGTGTGAGTCCTTCGCAGGAACTCTACCAGGAAATAGGCCGGACGGGACGAGAGAAACCGGTGGTGGTTTCCATGGGTTCTGTTGCCGCTTCCGGGGGTTACTACATTGCCTCTGCAGCCCAAAAGATCTATGCTAATCCAGGTACCATAACTGGTAGTATCGGGGTAATTCTCCAGTTTACTAATTTCGAGGAACTCCTCAACAAAATCGGCTTTCGAATGGAGATTGTAAAAAGCGGTAAATTCAAGGACGTGGGGAATCCCTCGCGGGAGATGACTCCCGAAGAACGCGCCTATCTGCAGACAATGATTGACAACGTCCACCAGCAATTTGTTCGGGATGTGGCGCGAGGACGGCGCATGCAGGAAGAGGAAGTCCGTGAGGTCGCTGACGGTCGCATTTTTACTGGGGAACAGGCCAAAGAGCTGGGACTGGTGGATGAATTGGGGAATCTTAGGGACGCAATAAATGCTGCTGCCAAGCTGGCTGGCATTGAGGGTGAGCCGAAAATCGTTTATCCCGAAAAGGAAAAACGCTCTGTTGTGGATTATCTATTCGATCAGGTAACAGAAAAGCTCGCCGATAACCTACAAGACTTCATGGGCCTTTTTCTACTTCATCCTCTTCCGGGGGAACCGAGTCTTTCCTAATAGCAGATCCTGCTGCACTCCGTTTCAGATTTTAGACTTAAATCCGTATTCCCCAATCCACAATTAAAGGAAGACTTCCACGTCTCCTAGGCCTTCTCGGATAATCTCCGGAAAGTCGTCTATCAGGGAGACAACACTGGAAGGCTTCGAAGGAACAGGGCCGCCATCTATAATGAGATCGAGGGCATGACCCAATCGTTCCTCGATTTCAATGAGAGACTCCAGGATGATACCATCAGGACCCGTGGCACTTGTACTGAGTATAGGATGTCCCAGCTCCTGGACGAGAGCCAGGCAAATGGCATGATCTGGAACTCTGATCCCAGCTGTCTTACGTTTGGTTAGCATGATTTTTGGCACTAGCCGGGAGCCTACTAGAATAAAAGTATATGGTCCGGGAAGAAGCCGCTTCATGGTCTTGTAGGCGTAGTTGGTGACCTGAGCGTATTGGCTGATGTTTTTGAAGTCCGAACAGATAAAGCTGAAAGGTTTGTGTTTCGATCGACGTTTCAACTGATAAACACGGGCAATGGCGTTCTTGTTGAAAATATCGCAGCCAATACCGTAATACGTGTCAGTTGGATAAGCAATGACTCCACCGTTGAGGAGGATTTCTACTGCCCTACGAATGAACCGTTTCTGTGGATTGTGAGGGTTTATCTCTAAGATCATCATGTGATTCCCTTTGGACGCTAGCGAGGTTGGTGAGAAAGGTTCTGAAAATGCTCCAGCGAGCGCATTCCCCGTCCCGCCCGGGCGGGACTGCGGGGTTAGCGAACGAACTACAATAAAATGGTATAAGTACCTTACATTTTGAATCCCGCTTTAGCGGGACTGCAGCAAGTTGCAGGGAACTTCAATTCCTCTATTTTCTCAGAACAAACAGTCAATAACAAGAGGCCCCCAAAAGAACAGCTGAGGCTGGGTTCTAGGTAGTAGACACTAGACACTAGACACCAAGAGCTGGACACTAGATGCTAAGTGCAAAAACTCAAATAGTTCAAACCCTTAGGTACTTGGACGTCTATCAATCTGAGGAGCCAATTACCAGTAATCAATAACAAATCAATGTGACCGATCGGAACCTTGAAGGTGAAGCAAAAAACAAAGAAACTACTTTTGTTGCCTAATTCTTAACGGATCCGTTTCGGCCACTCAGAATCAAAGGAGGCAAGCCACCGTTTTATTGCTTCCTTGAGGATTGCGTAGTAAGCCTTGGAAGAGCCGAAAAACCTACGACCGAACCAATAGTTTATTTCCAATAACAGGGGTTGATCTGACATATCATTTTTGTCAAACATTACATCAATGCCAGCCAAGTTAATCCCAGTATGCTGGCAGAGGCGGTGGACTATGTTTTCGGCTTTCTTTATGAGGTTGAGGTCTGAATGCTGGTCGATGATTCCGCCCGCACTTATATTAGTGAGAAATTGCTGTGGGTCACTCTGCACCCGCCAGTAGCTTGATAGCCGGTCGTGAAGGACCACAACACGTACATCGCGGCCGCCGTGGTCAATCCACTGCTGGATAATGAATCCCTGTGTTCCACTATTCTCCATGGCCCTGAACTGTTCAAGATAGGTTTGGAGTTGCTCCAGATCATGGATTTTAAAAACCATCTGACCTTCGCCACTGTAATTTCCCTTCAGAACAAAGGGAAAAGAGGAAGGAAAACGAGCCCGCTCAGGTGGAAATCGCTTCAGGTAGTCGGCCACGCTGCTAAATATAAAGGTTTCAGGATGCGGAATCCCCACGGTGCGGAAGAGTAGGGTGTCACCAATCTTCCCAGGGTGTCTAAAGCGGTGCTCGTAATTTGGGAAAACCCGCGAACAATAATGGAGAGAGAGGTCATAAAGATCCTGTCTCACCCCTTGGGGGAGGATGACAGCATCGGCCCGCTTAATCAGCGTTTCTTCCTCTGGTCCTGGGGCTCTGCCGGCAACAATTACATTGACATCAGCATCGATACACGGATGGAAGGAAAGGATCATATACTCAGAACCCTTTTCGCAGTAGGAATCTGGAGCATGCAATGCAGAATGTCAAAGCTAGATTGACAGCCGAACTCAGAGCGTGACATTGCAATTGGATTAACGTATTTCATTTACCATGAAGTATGCGGTGGAGGAAAGCGCAGAAAATGCATATGATAGGATGGATTTAAGCAGTCATGATGGGCTAGGCTCTCTCTGCTGCCTTTTTGAAGTGCAGGGTATCGCGACGTAATAATATGTATTAAAAGGTAAACCATGAAAGACGCTAGCAAGATCCCTGTGCGACTCCTGGCGACCACTCCGAGGGGAGAAGTTCATCTCAGTGCGAAAAGTAGGGCAACGCATCTGCCCGCAGGCCCGCAAAGCGCAGAGGGACAATCTGAATTACGCTACGGACCCTATCTAGGGGCAGTGCATTACTTGCTCCTGAGGAACAACTGCCAGAAGATACTGGCGGCTTTGGCTCACCGACTGGGCCGACTTGTAAAGCTCAAGGAGGTTGATGCCATTGAGATTCGGACAGAAAAACATGGTGCTTTCTATCACGTGGCCCGAGCCGATTTGAGCGTTTCTGGACAGATAGTTTCATTCGCAGTGAACGTGGCTGTGTCCGATGCAACCAGAGCCCAATTGGAGCGTGACTTCAACCTTTTGCATAGCTTAACAAATCGATATAATTATAAATTCTTGCCTAAGGTATACTTCAAAGGTGCAGGCATTTATCGGGAACCTGGCAAGCCACTGCGCTGGCTTCACATGTTTGTGGCGGAGTGGTTGCGGGACTACCACGAATTCCACCTGCATCGAGACGAATCAGATGGTTCCAGCCGGATGCTTTTGTGGGACCTAGGTCGTGGATCACGCTATTTGTCCGAACACCAGTGTGTGGGGCTCTACCGGCGGGGGGCGAAAATTCTAACGCTCTACTACAATTGGAATAATTTCAAACAGATATACCCGTGGCATCACGCGGCCGGGGACTTTGTTCTGGAGGAAATGGGAGATACGCTAGATCTTCGTTTGGTAATGGTAAGGGACTATGCAGCAGTGGTAGATTTCACCACCGGCAAGAAGGCTGGCAAGCTCTTAGCCCTCATACTCTTCTTCCTGCACTTAACTATTCAAATGCGAATCGATCGTCTGGATGGCGTGGGTGATGTGGTTTGGGCGGAAGATTACTGCCTGGAAGGTGTGGTGCCCGGCTTTCTTGAAGGACTCACAGAGGGGGAGGGGAGGGGTAGGAGAGGAATGCCATCACCTGCAGAAATTCATGCCCTGCTCCGGAACTTCACCGGTGAGGAATGGTTGCAGTTCCTGGTTGAATTGCTAGGAACTTACAATTTTTCTCAGGAAGAGCTATCTCTCATCCGTGATCATGGTGAAGGACACATAGACCGTTTACAAGAGGTGCTGGCAAGGGAGGCTTCCGGTAGCACCAAGTGAACTATTTGATATGATTAGTTCTAAAAGTCTCGAGTTAATCTGTTCTAATTAATTTCGGTCTTAATCTCTTCGCCCCCGATTAGGAGGGGGTAGGTGCGGGCCAACAAGGGCAATAGAGCCGCACGCGTTTGGCAACCTTGACAAGTGCTATTCGAACCGGTTCCGCCATACCATAGAGAACCTGAAACTCATAACGGTTCTCTGGAACCTTGAGAACTTTTGCCATCTCCAACACATCGCAAATACAACGAATATTGTGAGAACCGCATGCCAGGTGGCAGATGTCATGATTCTCCAAGATTTTCTGTGCCTGGCGTTCAAAGTCAGCGTCCGTGTCTATGCGAGAAAAAGCTCCTATACCCTTAGATTTACATATAATTAGCTCGAAACATTCACAAACAGCTTTAACATAACCATCGAAGTCAGCAGGTGTGGCCTGTGAATACAAAGATGTTCTCGCCAATGATGAATTGTTTGGCCATACTTTCAATGTTGATCCTAATGGTTTTGACCAACATCTTGCCGGTGATTTTGCCGCCGAGACCTGCACCTTTGGCCCCCCATTTGAGTGCGGCTGGTATGTTTTGCTCTTGTTCCACAAAGTATTCTTCAATGTGACGGCTTAGAGACTCACCTGTTGTCAAGTAGGGAAGTACATCGAAGTTCTCATTCCGCATGCACCAGTCCATCAGTTTTCCTGTCCACCAGCCTTTGTCGAATATAAAAGGTGCCTCTCATCGCTGATAATTTCAAAGAACTCTCTTCCTCGTGCCTTAATCAGGGTTTCAAGCTCTGACTTATGCATGCTAGCTTGTGCCTTCTGACCGGCGTCAACTATTTTTTCCCTCCGGCGACAATTAGAATTCCCGTTCCCT
>CBFDBW010000140.1:0-7220 GCA_965603145.1 uncultured Syntrophobacterales bacterium | reverse complement strand
GTAGTTTTTACTTACTCGAGTTCGCACAGCCTCATCTAGTAAACCACTTGAGGTTATGGCTGCAAAGGCACCCCCCATTGCAGACACTACGAAGACCATCTGAAGTACGGTAACAAATATGATTTTCACTATTGCTCTTTTCACCTTTGACCTATTATTTATCACTTCCCTATTCCTTGTTCTCTTAAGTAGACGCGTGCAGAATTCGCCAGCATGCGGAACATTTTATTCTATAATACAACCCCTAGAGCCATCGACCTCTTACAGACTCCTCTGAAAATCGTCTACTTTAATTAGAAGTAATAGAAGTATTTTGATCACCCACGGCCCAAATGTCAACAGGGTGTTACCATTATAATAACACTATATTTTGATGCGGAGTCAACTGAAAATATGTGATTGTGTGGATGAGGCGGTTTTTGGATATAGGTGCACTATGTTTAATCTGCTCTACAGATTAATCCCAACACATCGTGTTCTCCTGGCGACAGTTCAGCAACTGGCCATTTGGCCAACTGTTTTTTGGCCTTTCGGCCAATAATTGTGATTCAAATGGTTTCCATCCGACAACTACTCAGTGTCATTCTGAGGAGTCTCGCCGACGGCGGACGACGAAGAATTTCATATTTACTGGGTCCGCAGAGATTCTTCGCGGAGTCTGTCCTGAACCTGTCGAAAAGCTCAGAATGACATGCAAAAACAGTGTTTCCGGAAAGACGCTAGCTGGTTGGCACATGAGGTTAACAGAATAATAATAAACTGAATTTATATATCTTTTGGGATTATTTCCATTTTTGGCACTTCCCCTGCATGACACAGTTCAAAATTAACTTTTGCTCGAAATGCTGTTGGACGTTTTTGCTTCGGGGAGGTGGATCATGGAAGAAGACAGAAGCCCTTGCCTTCAATGCGAGCGTGTGAACAAAAGTAAAAACCAATGCTGTGGTTCGTGTGAAGAGTTAAACAGTTACAAAGATGGGCTGCCCTATTTCTCTCTATGGCGGGAAGATCCTGTCTGCTATGTTATTCCTGGTTTGGAGAGAACTCGAACTTATTCGAGCGCCGAGTAGTCCGAAAAGAAAATGCCCCCACCAAACCGAGCGCGGATGGCTGGTGGGGGCGAGGGGCACCGAGTGGAGTAGAAACTCCACTCGCCGGTCACTTTACCACAGGAGAGGTCGTCTCTGTCAAATGGAAAATAAATCTGCGAGACGATAGGTCGCGCGAGACTGGAGGTCGTGTGAAAGTGGACTTAATCAACCTAGTCTCGCCCGTCTTGCATTTATCTAGTTCCTATTTCTCTTCCAACATACTCCTGCGCCAACTCTACCGCGTGTGCCCGCTTTGACAGCCGTATCCGTTCGAAAAGTTCTCGGCACTGATTGAAATCCAGTCGATCCACCAGCCTGTTGACCTTAACTTCGTCCTCGGCGTGGGGCGTGTCGTATTTGCCAGGAATAATTTCTTCTTTGTCGATAAGTTTTATGTAAATCAAACTGCGGGCGGCCAGCAAATTTGCCAATTCCTCTCTAAGCCCGTCATGGAAAGCATAGTGGAGGGTCAGAATATCTCCGGGTCCCATGTTGCGCCTCTTACCCTGCAATTTCTTGATCACAGGGGCGAGGAGATATACCACTCGAATTTCTTGCTTTTCACCAAGTTCACGGCGCAAGTAGCGGTATAAGGGGTAATGTATGTATCCGGCCTCCACATACATGGTCTCACTTGATCGATGCATCGAACCGATTGTTCTCGCCCGCAACCTTTCTCTCAAGGTAAGGCGCTTAGCATCTGCGCGGGCAAAGTTTTTGACCCCTTCCACCACAGCAGCGAAAGGACCTTCCATGCTCTGTGCATAGTAAGATATAAGTGCACCGGTGGCACGTTTTTCCGCCTCGTACACATTCTTGAATTCCGGCTCTCGACTGACCTCCTCCGCAGTTTTCCCGTCTGCAAATAGCTCATGAATTTGTAGGAGCTTCTCTAGATACGGCTCCACTTGGATAATGCGTGCACCTGCTTGGTGAAGCTCTTGCAGAAGCGCGCACATTCGCCGGTCAAACTCCGGAAAACCGGAATCGAACTCCATTATGTAATCACTTATGGAGATGCTGCCATCTAGCATGGCCTGCAGGTAGGGAGAAGGCGGTTCTTCAAGCACAATTACCTGATGCCTCTCCATTTGCTCGCGGATATATGGAAGTGCCTCAACATGGTGGGATGAAAAGCCAATGGTGATCATTGCAGCCTACGTCTCACCAAAGGTGGCCAGATGACGGGCCCAAAATCCCTCATCGGTAAAGCTGTGCTCTTGGGTGCCGTAGCGTTCAACTGCATAGCTGGCGCACGTTGCCCCCATCCGGGCGGCATCAGCAAGTTCCTTCCCCAGTATTAAGCCTTTGATGAGGCCAGCCCTATAGGCGTCTCCAGCTCCTGTGGGATCCAACACCTGCAATGCCGTAGCCGCTTGGATTTTCACTTCGTCTTGCTGGCTGCAGAGCAGCGAACCATTTTCTCCAAAAGTGGAGATTATGGCCTTGGTCCGTTCGAGCAAATCACCTTTGCCCAGTCCAGTCTCCTGAATAATCATTTCTAATTCATAGTCATTCGAAATTAATAACTCAGAACCGGTAATCATTTCGACCAACTGTTTTCCTGACAACACTGAAATTTGCTGACCTGGGTCAAAGATATAAGGAATTTTGTGTTGCTTGTAACTCTGACTGTAAGTAGCCATATCCTCCACATTACCAGCGGCCACTATGGCCAGCGTCTCCTGGGGATTCCCCCCTTCCAATTGCTGAAGAGAAGGGTACTTCATTGACCCTGGGTTAAATCCAGTGATCTGATTGCCTGCCATGTCGGTAGTGATGTAGGCTCCTGCGGTTAATTCCTCCTCGATGAAACGAATTCCAGACAAGGAAAGCCCGTGTTTGCTTAGCCAGGCTTCGTACCGCTCAAAATCCTTTCCAGCGGTTGCTAAGATCAGCGGGTTTTCTCCCAACAAGGACAGATTATAGGCGATATTTCCGGCTGTGCCGCCAAATTTCTCTTTAAGACCGTCAACTACGAAACAGACATTAAGGATATGAATTTTTTCGGGCAAGATATGATCCGCGAATTTTCCGGGAAAATCCATTATCCGATCGTAGGCCAGTGATCCAGACACAAAGATTTGCATTGCTATCCTCCGGGTTGCAGGGCACACAGTTTATCTAATCTTGTGGTATTTGGGTTTTCTGACGCTCTGCGCTATGCGCTATGCGCTTAGCGGATTGCGGCAGCAATCTCCCTCACCTTAACCATAACCTCCTGCTCATCTATGTCCAGAAGCTGACGCTCCCGCATAACTATACTTCCGTCTATGATCACATCGCGCACATCAGCCCCTCTTGCCGCGTAGACCAGGTGCGAACAAGGCTCATACATGGGAGTCAGATGTGGCTGGTTGAGGTCGATTACGATTAAGTCCGCCTTCTTCCCTGGTTCCAATGAACCTAGGACCTGGGACATTCCCAGCGCAGCCGCGCCCCCATTGGTGGCCATGCCCGCAACTTGAAGAGCAGAACTGAGAGCCGGGTCACCCTGGTGGACTTTGTGGAGTTTTGCAGCAGTGTCCATTTCTTGGAAGATGTCCAAATTGTTGTTGCTGGCACAGCCATCAGTTCCCAAGCCAACCTTGACCCCGGCTGCCAACATTTTCGGCAGAGGCGCCACTCCAGAGGCCAACTTCATGTTACTCTCTGGATTATGAGAAACTCCTACCCCACTGTGGGCTAAGAGCCCTATTTCTTCATCGTTTATGATTACCGCATGATGACAAACGGTCTGGGCGTCTAGCAGTCCTAGGCCTCCAAGATGGTGCACGGGCCGGTGCCCGTACCTTTGTTGGGTCTCTTCGAGCTCGGTCCGGGTTTCAGCCAGGTGAATCTGAAAAAGGACTTCGTGCTCCTTGCAGATATCTTTGGCGCCGATTAAGGTCTCCGGTGAGCAGGTATACGGTGAATGGCAGAAAATACTTGGCATAAGCCGGGGTGACTTCCCCTGCCAGCGAAAAACGAACGCTTCTGCCGCTTTCAGGTTTATTCTCGGATCAGGTACTCCTGGAGCGGGAAAGTCGACCACTCCTTGACCGAGGACCGCGCGTATGCCGCTGGCAGCCACTGCTCTGGCAGCACTGTCTTCGTAGAAGTAACCATCACAAAAAGTGGTAGTACCACTTTTGATCATCTCCACCACCGCTAGTAAAGTGGCCCAGTAGACATTTTCTTCGCTGACATAGGTTGCCTCGGCGGGGAAAATGTGGTCATGGAGCCATTCCTGCAGTGGTAGGTCATCGGCGAGGCCACGGAAACAGGTCATGGCAGCGTGGGTGTGCAGATTAATCAAGCCCGGCATTATGAGACAGCCACAAGCATCCAGCTCTTCTTTCGCTTCGATCTCTTCGGCCAGACGGGAAGTTTCGCCCACTGCAACGATACGATCACCGGTAACCGCCACTGCACCCTTTTCCAGGATCTCCTTGCCTTCGTTAAAAGTCAGAACCAAATCACCGGAGATGAGCAGATCGGCCTCAATTTTAGTCATCTCATCGTTTCTCATGCCGCATTTGTCAATTGGTTGTTCAAATCGTTGAAACCGCAAGATCGCAGCTGGAAGCTATATCAGCTTCGCGTCACTTGCCATCGACGTCATTGGGTCATTTATTCGCGCTCGCTGCGCTCCGCTCAGTCCCGCAAGCGGGTTCCCAGTTTCGCTTACGCTGTCATTTGTTGTAAAATGAAATTCGCAATTCGAAATTATTTCCCTATGCTCTATGCGCTATGCGCTTCTGCTCACTGCTTTATCCGCTTGGCTATGGCCCGAACATCGGCCATCACCCGCTCCACGTCCAGGGTGAGTAATTCCCGATTTCGCATCACCACCCGCCCATTGATGATATTCAGAGTGACATCAGCAGCGGAAGCCGCATAAACAAGATGAGAATAAATATTATACAGTGGGGTCAAATGCGGTCTATCCAGATCCAATCCAATAATGTCAGCCTTCTTGCCGGCTTCCAGGCAACCCACCTGGTTCTCCAATCCCAATACCTTAGAGCCGCCCCTGACGGCTAGCTGCGTTACAGTCCTTGCCCCCATTACGGTAGGATCGAGCCTGTAAACCTTGTGAAGCTTGGCCGCCGTGTCCATTTCCCCAAACATGTCCAAATTGTTGTTGCTGGCACAGCCATCAGTTCCCAGCCCCATAATTACACCACGGGCGAGTAGTTCAACCGCAGGAGCTACACCAGAAGCCAGCTTCATGTTGCTCTCAGGATTGTGCACCACGCGTACACCACGCTCAGCTAGTAGGTCCATCTCCTCATCATCGAGCACGACACAGTGATCGGCGATCAAGTGAGGTGTCAGAAGTCCGAGTTTTTCCAGGTGCATTACCGGCGAAGTGCTATAGCGCTCTTGAACCTGAGCCACCTCATCCTCTGATTCTGAGAGGTGGATTATCATGGGGATCTGATATTCTTCCGCGACTTCATTACAGGCCCGCAACAGGTCAGGAGAGCACGTATATACCGCATGGGGCTCCACAGCCACGGAGATCAAGGGATCGTTTTTCCAGGCGCGAATAAGATCCTTTGTAAAGGCAAGACCCTGCTCCGGAGAACCATAATGGGGAGAAGGGAAGTCATAAAGAACTTCACCCACCAGAGCTCGCATGCCGGCTTCATGAGCAGCCCTGGCCACCTGGTCTTCAAACAAGTACATGTCACAAAACGTGGTGGTCCCGCCAAGGATCATTTCAGCACATGCCAGCAAAGTCCCCTGGTAAACTAATTCGCTGCTAATCTTTTTTTCGGCAGGGAAGATATGTTCGTTAAGCCAGACAGAAAGAGGCAGGTCATCGGCGAGGCCTCGAAAACATGTCATCGCCGCATGCGTGTGAGCATTGATTAGACCAGGCATAACCAAGCCCCCCGCCATATCCAGCTGCTCACGGGGCTCGAATTGCGCCGGCCATGAATCCTCAGGTCCAACCCAGATAATTTCGTCGCCACTGACGGCCACTGCCCCCGGCCGGAATATGTCATCCGAATCGTTTAGGGTCAGCACCATGGCGTTGTGGATGAGCAGATCAACGGGAGTTCTGGTCTCAGTCTCAGAGGTCATCTTGTCATTTGTCATTCGTCACTCATCATTGGATCAGATTGCATGGCGCAAGGCGTAAGACGCAGGGCCCAAGGCATGAGATGAGACAATCTTAATCCATAAGTCGTATCTCGAGCCTTAAGCCTTGAGCCTTATGCCCTGTGCCTTGTGCCTAGATTCTTTTCAGTATCTCCTCAACCAACCGCACCAGACGGGGCTCGGCCCCTTTTGCCGTGGCGATAACCTGCTCGATAGGAGCCGGCTGGTAGTCATCAGGGTCATTTACGTTGGTAACCACTGACATCCCGAGAACTCTAAGGCCTGCATGCACCGCAACGATGACCTCAGGAATGGTGGACATCCCCACGGTATCAGCACCGATCAATCTGAGAAAGCGGGTTTCGGCAGGGGTTTCCATACTGGGACCGGGAACACCCACATAAACACCTCGGTGTACCTTGATTCCCAAATCCTTGGCAGCCCTCTCAGCCATCTCAACGAGTTCCTGACTGTATGGTTCAGTCATATCCGGGAAGCGTGGTCCCCATTCATCTGCATTTTCGCCTCTCAGTGGGTTCTGGCCGGTGAGATTGATGTGATCACGGATGAGCACAAGGTCGCCGGCCTCGAAGGTGAGATTGAGCCCACCAGCAGCGTTGGAAATGAGCAAAGCCTGTACTCCCAGGGCCGCCATAACCCTTATGGGAAAGGTTGTCTCCTTCAGCTCGTAGCCCTCGTAGAAATGAAAGCGCCCTTGCATGGCCATGACCTTTTTGCCGCCAAGGGAACCTATTATTAAACGCCCCATATGGCTTGAAACAGTGGAAACCGGAAAATGGGGAATCTCCTCGTATGGAATTACCGCAGCAGCTTGAATCTTATCGGCCAGACCCCCCAGACCTGTTCCCAAAACGATTCCTATCTGGGGTTGAATCTCAGTTTTGTTTCTGAGAAACGCGACACTCTCTTGCACCTGACCAATTTGCACTTTCATATATTCGCCCTCTTCGTAAGCAGCTCCATCATCAGTCAACCCGGCTTGCTGACGTTACACCCGAAGTCATATGGCTACGC
>CBFDBW010000139.1:0-7278 GCA_965603145.1 uncultured Syntrophobacterales bacterium | reverse complement strand
TTTGGATGGTCCCGGGAGGAGGTCATAGGAAGTAACTTCTTCGAGTTCCTCATCCCTGAGCGAGCACGACCACACGTCGAGGAGATAGTTGCCAGTTTGCTTCAGGGAAAGCTTCCAAGCCACAGTATTAATGAAAATCTGACAAAAGGTGGGGAGATAATCCTGTGTGAGTGGAATAACTCAGTTCTCTACGATAGCGAAGGCCGCTTTAACGGCACAATATCCCTAGCACTCGATATTACTGGTCGCAGGCGGTCGGAGGAGGCTTTGTGGAAAGTCAGCCGAGCTCTAAAGATGCTAAGTGAATGCAACCATGCATTGGTGCGTGCTGTGAACGAAGAGGACTTGCTTCATGATATATGCCAGATTATCGTGGACAGGGGGGGATATCGATTAGCGTGGGTTGGAATTGCCACCACGGATGAAAAAAAGACGGTTGTACCAGTGGCCCAGACCGGATATGAGGAAGGTTATCTTGAGAGTCTGAACATTACGTGGGACGATACTGAAAGGGGACGAGGGCCAACGGGTACGGCCATAAGGACTAGGAAGCCCAGCATTGCCAAAGACATCCTGAACGATCCTAATTTTGCCCCGTGGAGAGCTGAAGCGATCAAACGTGGCTACGCGTCATCAATCGCGCTACCCTTGATTACCAGCGGTCGTGCATTGGGAACGTTGAATATATACGCAGAAGAGACAGATGCCTTCAACGAGGAGGAAGTTGAGCTGCTGGCACAATTAGCCGATGATCTCTGCTTTGGAATGATTTCACTAAGGACTCGTGAAGAGCGAAAAAGAGCAGTGGAGGCCCTGCAAAAGACCCATGAGGAGTTGGAAAAAAGGGTAAAAGACCGCACAGCTGAATTGGTGAAAGCAAATGAGCAACTCAAAAGCGAAATAGAAAATCGCAAGCGTCTAGAGAAGGCTTTGGTGCAAAGGGAAAAGCTTGAAACTCTGGGCGCCATAGCTGCGGAGGTAGCCCACGAGATTAGAAACCCGCTTGTCTCCATAGGCGGTTTTGCCCGACGCCTCCAAGAAAGATTTCCAGACTCACCAGAGTGCGAAATCATCCTTAACGAATCCCAACGGTTGGAAAAGATATTAACCAGGATAAAAAATTACCTTAAACCAGTGGAAATACGTCCTCAGGAGTGTTCAGTCAACAAAATCATCGCTGATTGTGTGGACCTGCTATCTCCCGAGATGGATCGCAGGCAGGCAATGTGCCAATTGGATTTAGATCCGAAACTCTCATTAGTTTGGGCAGATCCCTCTATACTGGCTCAGATTTTTATTAATCTAATCCGTAATGCCGCGGAGGCTATGATTGAAGGGGAGATCCTGAACATCAGGACTTTTGAGAGAGAACAAGACCTGCAGATTGAGTTCAAAAATAGAGCAGCTGGTGCAAAGATCAAACAGCCTGAACTGCTACTCATGCCTTTTGCTGAAGGTGGTCGAAGTCTAGGGTTGCCGCTCTCCTATAAACTACTCGAGGATATGGGTGGTCTTCTGTCTGTTACCCAAGAGCAAGATTTTATGATCTTTACGGTTTCTTTGCCAAAAACAGTTCAGCCGAACCCATGGAAAAAGGACTTCAAGACAGTTTGATAGTCAACCTCTCTCTGAAATTCTATAGACCAAGGTCTGCGTGCAGTTTTGGAATGAGCAGAGAGAGCAGTAGAAAGGGAGGTAGCCTTTCTCACCGAAGACTGAGTACCCTCGGTCGGGCAACATGACAACTTATCCTGGCGGGGAATAATGCTTGACGCTCTCTGTTCCGGAGAGAACACGCAGTGAACCTTGGGCCAAGGCAAGCATCTCGTTTTCGCCGGGATAGAGTTTGACGTGTGCAATGAACTTGACCCGTTTAGTAATTCGATCAACTAACTTTGGGCAGTTGGCCAGGCCGCCACGGCTGACGATCATATGCAACTTGCTAAGCTCTATCTGGTGTTTTGCCAAAAATCCCTCAATTCCTTCCTTACGCAGGGGAAACTGCTCCATGTAGTCCGTGATTGATCTAAGCTGTTGGGAAACATAGTCGATGGTCTCCTGGAACTTGAGACGATCGTTCTCAAAAAAGGCCACCTTTGTGGTGGTGGAGCCGATGTTCAATACAAGGATTCTATAGAAAGACGCCATGATCGAACTCTATCTAAGGTGCTATTAACACAATTGTAGAAAGCTCAGCACCTCTAACGGGCGCTGGATATCCAGGTTTAAAATCAGAAACTCGTTCCTATGTATCTGCAGGCTTTTCCCAACGTACAATCAGGAACGCTCCCGTGTTGAGGTTCTTAGACTGACCGTGTTTCTCAATTATCTTAGCTTGTTTAGGGTCATCATCCTTTTGGAAATGTATGGCCGTCTTAATATTCCCGTCGAGGGGCAAGAACCGTTTCAACTCGTCCGGAGACCTAAAGATTACGTGCTTAAATATTTGGTGTCCCATTTTCCCTGCCACCTTCCTGCGAGTAGCCCACAGGCTGAGACTGTTCAGCGTGGCTACCACAATGCACCCTCCCGGCTCAGTGACTCGGAATAACTCACCGACCGCTCGCCTTGCGTCCTTGATGAACTCGATAGCGGTAACCGAGATCGACTTGTCAAATGTATTATCTGCAAAAGGGAGATTCCTCATATCACCCTGGACCAGATGGAAGGGATGGCCATCTGTTTTTTTCCTTGCCCGAGACAGCATAGGCAAAGAAAGCTCCAGTCCAACAATGTCTGCCCCCTCTGAAAGCATATCTAAGGTGAAGACCCCCGTGCCGCATCCAGCATCCAATATCCTCTCGCCCTGCCCAGGTCTCAACATTTCAAGGATAAGCCTACTTTCATATTCCTTAACCAATCTTCCAATGGGAGTTCTAAACCATTGATCGTACCTCTCTGGCCACTCATCGAAGATCTCTGCCATGACCGATGGGCCTTTCGTTTTGCCTGTCAGGTGTAATGATGCTCCGGCGCATCTAAAGGCGCAAAGATTGTCTTCTGAAGTTCCGCTCTTTAAAAGTAGTATCTTAATTATTTCCTATACCAACAGAATGCTCTCTTGTCCACACACGAGGTTTGTGTGAGTAGGTGGCGCCAGGTGTTCAGCAGAGAGCCTGAGGTTTATGCAAATCGGCAGGGTATGAAGATGATGCTGTCTACCTAAATCGGTGAGAAACTCGATATCGGAAACATAAGATCTAAAAATCTCATATCTCCAAACCTGCTGAAGTTTAGGTATTGGCCAGATATCGAAACTCTCAGAGCGCAGTGACCTACACCTGCAGATTGTGGTAGGAACTCCCACCAGACTCATTCCAACATATTGAGGCATGCAGGCTCTGTCTTTGGGCGGGTTTCAGCGGTGGATAATTTGAGGGGTCCAAGGTTGGGTCAAGAGGAGATCGTCACTCCTATCAGCGCTCACAGGCTCAGAATGCCTTTTCCTCATCATTGCCTAAAAGCTTTAAAATTGCTACCGTACCGTAATTCCAGTTCCGCTACCATACCCCGACCATCAGGTATTTCAAGAATTAACAGTTCATCAGCTAGAAAGCCCACCTTAACGGCAGATCTTCCTTTGCCAGATCTGTGAAGTCTCTGGAGCTAGGTCTTCTTGGCTTTGGCTTTTTTCTTCTTGCTAACCACTTTTTTCTTAGTTGCAGGTTTCACAGCAGCTGCAGCCTTTGCTTTAGCCTTCCTCGCTTTCTGTAATCCTTTCTGCAATTTCTCCCCGAGCCCGAGCGCCTTCGCTGTTTTTCGCCTTTTGGCGCTCAAGTTCTTAGCAGACAAAGGCTGGCGAGCGGAAAAACCGTATTTCTTGCGGTATTCCTTGGCGTCCAGTCCATGCTCTTTGAGATGACGGTTGCCAAGCTGCTTGAACTCCTTGCCACACTCAAGACAAATGACCTTGTTCCTCTGGATGGACTTCTTTGGGTCCATTGGAGCAAGCTCCGCCTCTGCGCCCTCTTCAATTGCTTTGATGCTTTTGAGCGCGTCGAACGCCTTCTTCAGAGCTTCATCCATCTCTTCAGCTGACATTGCCGCATGTGACGCCTGAGCAGCCACTATTTCCGCCGCCATTTCCGTCAAACTCTTGGCCATTGACTCCTCCTCCTTTCAAGAATTCCTAGATATTACAGAAAAGTAAGTTTGAAGAGAAAAGTAACGTAAATTGAGTTATTGTCAACAACAGTTGTCTTGATGTTGTAGTCGAATTCGACTTTCCAACCCAAAGCCCAGCGAAAACTCCATTTACATCTGAGATTTGAAAATACCTCTCCTGTCCGATATTTGCAAGGATTTCCATCGGCATGCCACCTCAGTGCTGCCAGCCAAGCACAGCCCGGTAATGGTGCCCCGATGGAAAAGCTGACGCCACATGCACATACCAATTCCGAGCATCGCCAGAACCTCCGACATTCTTGATATTAATTTTTATATCAAATAGTTATCGGATATTGAAGCCCTTTTTTGCTCACCTTGCGGCATAATCCAGGTTTACTATAATCTGTGAAGGTCGAGATGCGGCCAGACAACACTTTTGGCCACGCTTTACCTCGGTCTGACGGTTTTTCTGCATCCCATCACATTGTGGTGAGAATTGTATCTCCTTTGTATTGGGTATGGAAACTGATCCTCCTCCAATGCCCCTCCTTGACACTCCCAATATGTTGTGCCAGAGTAAACAGCCGAGTGCGAATTAAGGGATGATATATTAACTCTTGCACGGATTGAGGTGGGTTCACACAACAACATGAATTGTGCTCTGACCGAAGCCTCAAGAAACTCATGATTATAGGATTCGGCAATTGGGTTATAGCCCTTCTCTCCACAGGTCTTGCCCCACTCTGCTTGCACTGTTGAGCATTTTAGATTAAACTCCGCTAAAGAGTGCTGTTCAAAGGATTTCAGATCTTCCGAGTAACCTTCCCAATTCATTCCTGCGTAACAACTTATTAGGAGGACGTTGCGATGATGATCACTCCGGAAAGTAAGAGCGTTATTCCTTTTCGTCCCCGTGATGCCAAGCGAGTTGGCAAAGGGTGCTACTACCTCGACCTGATCGTATGGCTCAATAGCGAATTCATTGAACTCGGGGACGACATAGGTTTCAATTACGGCTGCTGGGTCAACGGTTTTGGCGGTCTTACCGTCGGCGACCGGACGATGTTCGGACCCTACTCAATGGTTCACACCGCAAATCATGAGACCGACCCGAGCAAAACCCTTCTAGAACAAGGGCATATCAAACAACCCGTTTCGATTGGCAAGGATGTCTGGATCGCGATGGGAGTGATGATTTTGCCGGGGGTCACCATCGGCGACGGGGTCATTGTTGGCGCCGGAAGCGTGGTCACCAAGGATTTGCCCCCCTATACCCTAGCAGTAGGCAATCCCTGCAAAGTCATAAAGCAGAGGAAGTAACTCGGTTCGGTCGACCGGGCGCAGTAGTTTTATTTCGGCCGATTATCCATTTTCGTTCCTGTTTTAAAAAAGTGGATCTGAAACATGCATTTACTTTTTGTCCAACCGCAGCCCTGCATCCGTGCTCTCAAATATGCAGAAGGGTTTCGCCAGATGGATTCGGACATTCGCATCTCGTTCGCCTATGTGGGCAAGACGCTTACGGAGCTCTACGGCCATGGCGATGAATGCTTCGAAGCCTGGTTTCCGCTCGGCGACAACCCGCCAGCGGAACTACGAAACATTGTCGCCACCAATGATATCAATCTCATCCACTCCCACAATGCACCCGACACGCTGACGAATCTATGCATCGATCTATTCAGGGGGGAGATCCCTATCGTGCACGACATCCACAATTTGATGAGTGCACGCAAGACAGCGTATGAGGACGGTTTAAATAGAACAGGCAATGGGGCGAACTGGCGCGAGGAGGAACAGCAGGCCATCGAACGTAGTGACGCCGTCATTACCGTCTCGGATACAATCTTCGACATCGTGCGATGGCAGGGCTATAGGTTGCCCGAGATTGCTCACGTCTACGCGAACTATATCCCAAAGCGTTTCATCCCAAAGACGCTCCCCCAGATCGACCGAAACAGTACTGACCGCCCAATGCGTATTGTATACGAAGGCTTCATAAGCACTAACGACGGCCACTATGACCTGCGCACCATCTTCAGAGCTTTAGCGGCAGAGGGCTTTGAAGTGCATATCTATCCCTCGCGTGGTAATTCTGGCTATCAGACCCTTGCCGACACAGTGCCCAATATCATTTACCATCCCAGTCTTGCACCAGAGAAGCTCTTTGAAGAAATCACCCAGTATGATTTCGGCTGGGCTGGGTTCAATGATACGCTCAACAAGGTCCATTTGGACACCGTACTGCCGAATAAGCTATTCGAGTACATTGCCTGCGGCTTGCCGGTCATCAGTTTTCCGCACAAGGCGCTCAAGAGCTTTTTGGAGACATACGGTGTCGGTCTAGTGATTGATTCAATATCTGGATTAGCCGAGCGACTGCGGGCTCCAGAAGCAGTTGTTGTGCGAGAGAATGTCCAGGGACTCCGATGGAATTTCACGGTTGAGGCAAACCTCGAATTGATTGTGAATATTTATCGGCAGTTAAACGGGGCTACCAGCCCTTTAGCCCCCGACAGGCATAATATAGAACTGGAACCAGTCATCTCCACCGCAGCTAGACCAAGCCGTCAAACCTAATCGTTAATATGCAAACTCTCCTACTTTTTTAGTGGGACTTTAACGTACATACTCCACAGTTTGTCCTTTGAGTCCGACCTCCAACATTCTGTGCTAGGGCCTTCGGGGCTGATAGTGGGATGTAATATATACTTTCGCTGTGATCGAGGTGAATTTTCATCTCGAAATATTAAATGCACTTTGTCCCCCCCTTTGATCCTTCCATAAAATCTCAAAATCCCGGTTTTTCTTGACCAAGATCAACTACTCGTCTAATCTGAGCCTAGTTTGAATCTCCAGTTCCTGCTCGTTTTCAACAGACCACATTCGCTCTTTCTCCTGCTGCGGACTACTTTCAGCATCATTTGTTCTAGCCTTGCGTGCAGACAGTCTTGGGGCTTTAAGAATGAAATGCCCAAATTGTTCATTCGACAACAGAGAAGGCGCCAAATTCTGTCTCGAATGCGGTGAGACATTGGATCTGCAATGTTCTATCTGTGACAAGAAATTACCTCCTGCGGCGAAATTCTGTGACGAATGTGGTCATAGATTGCATGAAGTGGCTAAGATAGAAGAAATCCCCCCTTCGACTGACAGTGCACGAAAACATGT
>CBFDBW010000138.1:0-7286 GCA_965603145.1 uncultured Syntrophobacterales bacterium | reverse complement strand
ATATCCTTAACGTGGGATACATTGGCTGCCAGCGACGGTTTGACGCTATATATGGCCATTGTGAGAATGACATCTTTATCCACTGAAAGCGACTCAGCGATCTCAGAGATCCGACTGCGATCTGATATAACGCTCCGAAATACTTCCTCCAGGTTAAGATCACCTTCATCCAGGACATAGCTTATGTTTACTATTTCATCAATAACTTCCTCATCCCCCCTGTCTCCAGGCTACCTCTTACGGTAGATTACTCTTTACGTCCACGGGTTTATCTTCTTTTACGTGTGCTCCTTTGTCACCAACCTCGGTTACCACACCGGCGTATCTGTAAAAGTTGTATTTTTTATCCTTGCCGCCGTGTTCTACAAGAAGGTCTTCCTTTTCGTAGACGAGCTTCAGGATGTCGCGCTCGCACGTTTCAAAATACGGCGTTAACTGAATTGCCGATGTTGGACAGGCCTCTTCACAGAGCCCACAGTAGATACAACGGGCGAAATTGATGCGAAACCAGCGGGCATAGCGGCGGCCATCCTCGCGCTCATCCGATTGCATAGAAATACAACTTACCGGGCAGGCGGCGGAACATAGATAGCAGGAAACGCAACGCTCGCCACCGTCGGGATCCCGAGTGAGCACGATCACTGCCCGCGACCGTTCCGGTAATGGCCGCTTGTATTCCGGGTATTCTTCGGTAATGGGCTTGCGAAAGAGGTGCTTGAACGTGGTGGCAAACCCACTTCCCAGGGCCGCTATTGCTTCAAAGGCTGATTTCATTGAATCCTCAGTTCTCCCTTCACCCCCACCCCGCCCGCAGGATGGGGAGCCCGAAAAACCAATTTCAAATTTTTATAGAAGAAGTACTGCTCCCGTTACCACAATGTTTATTAACGCCAGGGGTACCAACACCTTCCAGCCCAGGTGCATGAGTTGATCGTAGCGTAGCCGTGGCAGTGTCCCCCTCACCCAAATCATGAGCACAGACACCACTAAAATTTTAATAAGAAACCACACCACCGGCGGCAGGAACGGCCCGCGCCAGCCGCCTAGAAAAAAGACCGCCACCAACGCTCCAAATACCTGGAGATTGACATATTCTCCGAGGAAAAATAGGCCAAAGCGCATACCGCTATATTCTGTGTGGTAACCGGCGCCCAGTTCATTTTCCGCCTCAGGGAGGTCAAAGGGGATACGCTTGGTCTCAGCCATGGCACTGATAAAAAAGATTATAAAAGAGACCGGCTGTACCAGAATAAAGGGGTAGTCGGCCTGGGCCCGGACAATATCAATTAGGCTGAAGGAACGCGCCAGCATGACTATGGGAACCAGTGAAAGCCCTAAAGAAAGTTCGTAGCTAATCATTTGGGCAGCACCACGAATACCACCCAAGAGGCTGTATTTCGAATTCGAAGCCCAGCCTCCCAGGGCAACTCCATAAACCCCTAAAGAAGCTAAGGCAAACACATACAGCAATCCCACGTTAAGATCCGTTATGACCAGGGGAATCTTCTTACCCAGAAAAGTTACGCTGGTGCCAAAGGGGACAACCGCAAAGATGAGGAGGGCCTCGGCAGCGACCACCGCTGGTGCCAAAAGGAAAAGAACCCGGTCTGCCGCCTCAGGCACAATGTCCTCTTTGGTCAACATCTTGATTGTGTCGGCGAGAGGCTGCAGTAGCCCGAACTTTCCAGCACGGTTCGGACCGTAGCGAATTTGCAGCCTCCCCAGAAATTTCCGCTCCAGCAGCACCAGATAGGCAGCCAGGAGAAGCAAGGCAACCAGGACCACCCCCAGTTTTACAATCAATATGGCAAATCCGATAATCCAGTCCATGATACCTGTCGGCAAGCAGGGTTTCAGGTGTCGGGTGTCAGGTGTCAGGGAAGAAAAACAAAAAAGCTGAAACCTGAACACTGAAACCTGTAACCTTAGTCACTGTGATTTGTGATTTGCAATTTCCATCAACTTCTGTCTCTCTTGACTCTATGCCCTATGCCTGCTTTAGACACTTCAGGAACTTACTTTTTTCACGTCTTCGTATGAGATAAACTTCGGCAACGTCTCGATCTTTTGCCACTCCAGCAGTCGATGTCGCGGCATGACTATGATCCCAGGAGCCATGTTTTCCTTGACAGAGACACTCACTTCCAAAGCGCCCCTATCCAATAGTATTGTCACCTTATCACTGTCAGACAGGTCCAGTCTGGCAGCGTCATCAGCATGCATCAAAACAGCTGGTTCTTTTTCCAGCTTCCTCAGTGGTGGCGAGTACTGTGAGAGTTCTTCGGTGCCGAAGGTCCAGCTAGCCAGGATGAGTTCCAAGTGATCATCTGGACTTTGATCTTTTTCCATCTCACTGAGCCAGTCCAACGCAAAACGAGGGGATGCTTCCTCAGCGGAACTCATTCTGATCCCGTCATCAGTAAGTTCATCGATTGCCGGGATATCGGCAAATGCTGGGTCCAACTCCGACAGCCACTTCAGTATGCTTGACCGAGTAGTATATTCGTCCGGCTGCGGTTCTCCGTGGACAAATTCTGCGAGAACCTGCCACCCGGCGCGGGGCTCTCCTCCCGGAATTTCACTTCCGTAGATCCGCGGTGGATGGTTGCCGCCGCTGACCTGGGCTATGGGTGTTCCACCCAGATACGCCCGAACCGCAGCTTGAACTCTTCCTTCCTGGTTGATGAAAACACCACCAGCCTCGCACAGAGTTGAGGTGGGCAGGAAGATGTGCGCCCTCTGTTCGGTGCTGGAATTGACATAGTCCAGTACAACGAGCAATTCCAGCTTTTCTAAGGCGAGCTCCATTCTTTGGCGGTCGTGGAAATGCAAGAGAGGGTCGTTTTCAACCAGGACCAAGCCTTTGATGGTACCATTTTCTATGCCCTCGAGAGTCTCAGTGAAAGATCCACCTTCACCTGCTAGCAATGAAGCACTGAATGAATTAGCCCCTGGCATCAGGTAGAAAAGACCTGCCTGCTTATTGGTGGCTTGCAATAGCAAGGCTTGGTCCGCCGCCAGCGCAGGAGTGGTCTGACGCACCGTCTCAGTACCACATACGATTATCGGTCGCTTACTCTCTTTGAACTCCTGCGCCACCTTTGAGATCTGATCTTGTAGTGCAGGAGCGACAGTCTCCAGTTTTGGAATCTCCTGGTAAAATGCCATGCCTGACGGTTCAAGATCTGTCGCCGCTCCCAAGTCGACAACCGCCTTGACCAGAAGACTTGTGCACAGGTTCACCTCATCCGGAGTCACGTGCAGATGATGGAATTCAAACGGTAAAGATACCGGTCGAGGATCGATCACAGCAATCTTGCCACCGCTTCGCTGGGCTTGTCTCATTGCCAAAGCCAGCATGGGAGCTTCGTTGATGGGATCGGCTCCGACCACCAGGATAAAATCCGCACTTTCCAACTCACGCAGAGAGACCGCCAAACCTGATTCCAGCCTGGAGGATGCCGATTTCACTTTCTGCGCCATGGCCCTATCCGCAAAGTAAGACGGACCTTTCCAGCCCTTCGTTTGGCATATCCTTTTGAGCATGGCTTGAGTTTCGAGACTGGAACGTTCCGAACTCACACAGGCAACAGCACCAGGCCCCGTGCTTTTGATGAGTTCTCCCAGTTTTTCTCTAGCTTCGCGGATAGCCTGCTCGTAAGGAACCTCTTTTCCGTCAACAAGAGCTAGTCTCGGTCTACCCTCATCGCTGGCATAGAAGAAACCATAGCGTCCCCGATCACAAATGAAGTACCCGTTTACGGCCTCACTGTATCGTGCTTCCTGTCGGACCACCTCCCGGTAGCGAGCGCTTGCTACGGTATGGCATCCCAGAGAGCAATGAATGCAAAGAGAAGAAGTTCGCTCATAATCCCAGCGCCTGCCAAAAAAACGAGATGGTTTGTCGGTGTAAACCCCAGTGGGGCAGATGTCGCTGAGATTTCCTGTAAAAGGGCTTTCCAGAGTGCCATCCTGGTATCGGCCGAAAAAGGTGCGGTTGCCAATCTGCAGTACGCCCAGGTCGCGGTAGCCGGTAAATTCTTGATAGAATCGCGCGCACCTGTAACAGTGAATACAACGATTCATTTCGTGCTTGACCAGAGGACCCAGATCCTGATCCCGATAGGTCCGCTTCTTCCCAAGATATCTTCTGATCCCGTGCCCGCCCGAAACCGTCATGTCTTGGAGCAGACAGTGGCCCCCTTCATCGCAAACCGGGCAATCATGGGGGTGGTGAAGCATGAGCCATTCAATCACGTATTGACGAAAATCCACTGCCTCTTCGTCGGTGGTCGATACTATCATGCCATCCTTAGCATCGATCATGCAGCTCATCTGCACGCCCTTGAAGGGGCCTTCCAAAAACTTCACGGCGCAGACCCGGCAGGCGCCCACAGATCCCAGTCCGGGATGGTAGCAGAAGCGCGGAATCATGATGCCCAGTCTTTCCGCGGCCTCAATCACCTTTGTTCCCTCTGGAACTTCTATTTCCCGATCATCGATTATGAGCTTTGGCATGACGGTTCAAATGTCTAAAGTGTTTTACCGCATGGCGCAGAGCGCCAAGCGCATAGCGTTCTCAGAGTTGAGATCTTACGCTTTGCGCTATGCTCTATGCGCTATGCGATCCAGACCACGGACCACTGACAAAATCTACTTAAATGGACATCTTTTCTGACTAATATGCTCCCTGACCTCATCTTCAAAATAGGTAATGAGGCTCTCCACCGGTGATGTGGCTCCAGGAGCAAAAGCACAGTAAGAACTCCATAAGTGCTTGCTCATCTGCTGAAGCATGGGGATAAACTCTTCCCTTCCCTCCCCTTCCTCCAACCGCAGTAGCAGGTCTCGAATGTATGGCAATCCTTCCCGGCAAGGCGTACACCAGCCACAGGATTCTCTGGCAAAGAACTCCGTTAAGTTCAAAGTGGCCCCGACAAGGCACGTTTTTTGGTCAAAGACCATGATTGCGCCGGTTCCTAGCCTATGCCCAACTTCCCGCATCGGATCAAAATCCATTTCAATGTCATAGAATTCTTTGGGCAAGTAACGGGTGGAAGCTCCACCCGGCAAACAAGCCTTGTACTCAGAACCAGCCGGCATGCCGCCGGCATGAAGTTCAATGATTTCACTCAGCCTCACTCCCATTGGCAGTTCGAAGCAACCCGGCTTATTGACCCTCCCGCTTACACAGAATAGCTTGGTCCCGGCACCGGTCTCAGTCTTTGCCAGGTTCTTGTACCACTCAACTCCGTTTCTGATGATGTGCGGTATGTTTGCCAGGGTTTCCACATTCTGAAGTACGGTGGGCATTCCCCAAAGACCCTTTTCCGTAGGATAAGGAGGTGGTTGCTGCGGGTTGGGCCTTTTGCCCATCAGAGCGTTCAGTTGTGCTGTAACCTCGCCGCAGATGTACCTACCCCCACTACGGTGGACAACAATCTCCATGCTGTGGTCACTTCCCAGGATTTCTTTTCCCAGAAAGCCTGCCTCTTTGGCTATCTTTATCTCCCTTTCAAGAATTCTTGCCGCACTCTCGTATTCAGGGCGAATGAAAATAATGCCCTTTTCCGCCCTTGCCCCGTAGCCGTCAATGATCATGCCCTCAATAAGCATATGCGGGTCCGCATGGATTAAGACCCGATCTTTGAATGTTCCTGGCTCCATCTCATCGGCGTTGCACACGAGGTATCTTGGAAAAGGTGCATCCTCCGCCACCGTCCTCAGCTTCATGCCCGCTGGAAAGGCGGCTCCGCCTCGGCCCAAAAGTACGGCATCAATGAGGACTTCCTGCAAGTCTTTGTATGAGTAATTGTGCAGAACATCTTCCAATGCCTGGTAACCGCCGCTCTGCTGGTATTCTTCCAGCGTGGCAATCCTGTCTGGTTTGCGATTTTGTAAAAGTACCTGGGGGTAAGTCATAAAGAATGCCTAAAATGCCTAAAGTGAGCTAAAGTGCCTAAAATAAATAGTTCCCCAAATTCGCAATCTGCAGTCCAAAATCTAAAATCCCAAATCCCAAGCACCAAACCGGGGCCCCACCCAGAGGGTGGGGACTCCGAAGGAGAAATCTCAGGGTTTCAGGTGTCGGGTGTCAGGTGTCAGGGAAAAAACATCGAAGCTGAAACCTGAACACTGAAACCTGAAACCTTAGTCATTGAGTTTTGTGATTTGTAATTTCCATCATCATCTATATCGATGCGCTAACCTTGTGCTCTCAAATTTTCTAGAATCTCATCCAGCTTCTCACCTGTAAGCGGTCCATACACCTTTTTATTGATCAGAATAGCTGGTGATCTATCGCAGTAACCGATGCAGCAAACCGGCAGGAGGGTGAATAACCCGTCCGAAGTGGTTTCTCCCATTTCGATTCCAAGCTTGTTGCACAGGTGATCTCGGATTGATTCATAACCATCCATCCAGCAGATAACACTGTCGCAAGCGTGGATCACATACTTTCCAACTGGCTCACGGTAAATGAAGGTGTAGAAAGTAGCCAGTTCTTCCACCTCCAGAGGGGACATATTCAGAAGCTTGGCAACCTCCTCAACAGCCTCATCACTCAAATAGCCAAACTGATCCTGGATAGCGAACATGATATCCACTACCAGCTCCCGGGGATGGTCAACGCTGGCGATGTGTTCAGCGAGGGATGTTTTTAGTTCGTTGGGTAACATTGGGCCTATTAGAATTGTCAGTGGGTGATGCCCACCCTACGGTTATTGGAATGCCTAAAATGTCTAAAATTAAAGACTTAAAAGCTTTTGAACTGACTTAGTTAACGGCAGTCAAAGCCACGTTCCTAATTTTTCCCAATCGATGTGAAGATAGCTAAAAGTTCACTACATTCATCATAATCAACCTGCAGTTCATCCCAGGATTTCCATCCTACTCCTGCAATTACTTGTAGCCAGTATTGAGTTTCACTGGCCTCACTTTCACAAATAGCAATCTTATTCCGAAAATCTTTTTTGCTCCTGGACCGGTTGGCTTCTCGGTAATTGGCCCCAACGGAAGTCCCTGCCTTGGTTAATTGATTTCTTATGGTCCGTCCTTCCGGAGTGTTTGGCAGAGTCATCGAAAGACGGATAATGTCAATTGCAAACTGTTTGGTTCGTTTCTCTAACTCCTTTGCGAACTTCTTAATATCTCTCGTCACAACCTGACGCCTTTATCTCTTTTTAGGCACTTTAGACATTTTAGGCACTTTAGACATTTTAGGCACTTTAGGCATTTTAGGCACTTTAGGCATTTGCAGTTATCTATCAATATCCGGCAGAATATAG
>CBFDBW010000137.1:0-7313 GCA_965603145.1 uncultured Syntrophobacterales bacterium | reverse complement strand
TGCGGCTTGGAAAAGTCGGGTGGAACAAGAGACCTCGACCCAGGTGACAGTACTCAAGCCAGGTGAATATGTTGAGTTTTAGTACTGAGGGGCCAGATTTCAACTTTTACCACTACGGTAAGACTGACACCTCCCAGCTGGTGAAGTTACTTCAAGACTACGATGAGATAGAAGTGAGAATCCAGAGCATGCAATAGAGACACGTAGGAGAAAGTGGGGTCAAACCCTGACTACTGTCAGAGAAGGCGAGCATGAGGTCAGGGTTTGACCCCATTCATTTTACTGGAAAATGGACACCAATGTAGTCATCATCGGGGCAGGGATAGCGGGTCTAGCGGCGGGCTACCAATTGAAAAAAGCCGGCTGCGACTCCATCATTCTTGAGGCGCTTTCATTCGTCGGCGGGAGAATGAGCTCTGAAGAATGCGAAGGATTTATCATCGACAAGGGTGCCTATACCTTCCCGGACGCTCACAGGAATCTTCGCAGTTTCATCCAAGATCTCGGTTTCAAAGACCATCTCGTACCAACCTCTGGAACTACTTCGACCTTCAGCGGCGGCAGGGAGTATCAGATCAAAATCGGTTCGCCGGTGGATTTTTTGAAATACAAACTCCTTACAGGCAGAAACAAGAGAGACATGATCAAACTGTTTCTGTACGCTCAATCCTTGGGAAAAGCCTTGGATATAGGCCACCCCACAAGTAAGACCTTCGATTTGGAAGGACAATCTGCGGCGGAATATCTGCTGGAAAGCTTCAATGAGGAAATTCTGGAGAAAATTGCTTACCCCATCTTCAGTGAAGTCTTTTTGGGGGTCCCAGAGCAGAATTCGAAGTTAGCTTTTCTGGCTACCATTAAGAACTTGACCACATTCAAGATTTTCGCCTTTATCGAAGGCATGGGTGTGGTGCCAGAGCAACTGATGAGAGAACTCGATGTCAGGCTGAATTCACCGGTGGTCAAGATTGCACCAGATTCCCGGGAAGGTCTTTATGAAATTCACGTTGGAGGAGAAAAACCCAGGTCGTACCTTGCGGAGGGCGTGATTTTGGCCGTGCCGTTGCCTCTGGTGATAAACATAGTTGATGGGCTACCGGAGGACTTGGCAGACGGTTTTCGAAGTGTTCGCTACGCGCCGAGCATTGTTACAGCGCTGGCAGTTGACAGGGAGTACCCGGCCACCTCAATGATCAATAACCTGCTCCGTAAGGATGATGGGGTTATAGCCACCGTTATATTTGACCACCACAAGAGCCCCCACCGGATTCCCAAGGGCAAGAGCCTGGTAACAGCTATTCTCTGCGAGTCAGCCAGTCGCCTGTTGTTTGCTGAACCTGACGGTAAGATTACGGAGGCTGTGCTCGGGGATGTGGACAAGCGCTATCATGGTTTTGCAGACAAACTGATTTTTTCAAAAGTTTATCGCTGGCCACACGGGGCGGTACAGTTGATGCCCGGCTCAGTGCGGCAGCAGCATGAGTTGAGGAAAATGCTGGCAGAACTCCGAGGCAATCTTTTTTTCGCCGGCGACGGCCTGTACAAGTCCAGTCTGGAAATAAGTTTTAATACTGGGGTAGAGGCTGCCAACCGAATAATGGAATGGCTAGGATTATAAGGAGTATGAAGTGAAGGAGGAAATTCAAGAACTGCTCGAGATGCTGTCGCCACAATTTGATTGGGACAAACATTGGGAAAAGGATGATGCCGAGGGTATCGAAGGACTATTTCGAAAATGCGTCAAGCTCGCCACCTCTACCGAGGGTGATTACCACGACTGCGGCAGTTACAAAGCCGAGGGTACGCCGAGAGGAATGTATCGTCTTTTCTATCTGCTGGAACCGGAAGCGGTCGATTTTTCAAGTATGTATAGGGGCGACCTTTTTAGTTTTGTCTCTGCTGACGAACAGTTCTTGGTGCGGGTTTCTCTTTTCGAATACGAGTTGGGTCTTTATTTCTTGGCCCCAGAAGAGCTCATCGACAAGAGCGATGCAGCCTGTGTATCTTCTGCCTGGCCAGGGGCTGACAACAGGATCCGGTTAACCGACCCTGTGGGTATTGACTTTTTTGAGAGGGTCAAAAGAATCGTTGAACATGAATTTGAAGTATATCCGGTGGGGGAGTTCAAAGTGTAAGGCGCAAAGCGCGGGGGGCAGCCTTCGACCCATTCGATGAACTCAGGGCATGCGAATTCAGGTCAGGCGGCAAACAGCGGACTCCTATCCTAGGTCGGTTTAGTTGCTTCTGTTCGTCCCATTCTGTTATTCTGCTCCAGTTCCCGGGCTATGCGGATACCCTCGCTTTCATCTACAAAGTACAATATGATTCCCCCACCGAGAAACAATACTACGATGGCGAGGATGGAATGACGCGGATTGCCGGTGAGAACGCCCACTAACCCCATCAGTACGGGACCGACCACAGCGGCAAATTTACCCAGCATATTATAGAATCCGAAGAACTCGGCCGCCCTATTGGCGGGGATGATGCGAGAGTAAAAAGCGCGGCTCAAGGACTGTACCCCGCCCTGTACCAGACCGATGGCCACCGCCAGTACGTAAAACTCGCCTGGACTGTCCATGAATCTGCCCCATACGGTGACCCCGACGTAAACTCCAAGGCCCAGCAAAATGGAAGTTTTGGTGCCCAGCTTCTCGCCGAGTTTGCCGAAAAGGATGGCGGCAGGAAAGCCCACAAATTGAACGATTAGCAAAGCCACGATGAGGCTGTCGGCAGGAAAGCCCAGGGACATGCCGTAGTCCACCGCCATTCTGACGATGGTGTCAACCCCATCTATGTAGAGCCAATAAGCTATGAGAAAAAAGAACACTACCCGCAGTTTGCGGATCTCCGCAAAGGTTGTTTTAAGCTGCAGCAAACCACTGCCGATCATCTTCCAGCCGCTTGTTTTTCGATGGGTCGGTGGCTCCTTTACCCAGATCATTATAGGCAAGGAGAAGATAGCCCACCAGATAGCGACGCTGAGAAAAGAGATACGCACGGCTGTACCGGCATCGGGCAGGCCAAACCAAGCGGGCTTAAGGGTCATGAGGACGTTGAAAGCGAACAACAGCCCGCCACCCAAATAACCCAGTCCAAAGCCCAGAGCTGAGACCATATCCTCTCTGCCGGAGGGAGCGACGCTTATCAGGAGTGAATCATAGAACACATTGCCACCGGAAAAGCCGATGATCCCCACTATGTAAATGAGAACGGCAATGTGCCAGGCTCCCCGGGCCACGAAAAAAAGGCTGCCGGTCATGACAACGCCCATGGCGGCAAAAAAGAGGAGGAATTTTTTCTTTACTCCGCCCTGATCGCCGATTGCTCCAAGCAGCGGTGCCATGGCGACAACAATGAGGCTGGCTATGGAATTGGCTAGGCCCAGACGAAATGTACTGGTAGTGGCCTCTACGCCCACATTCCAGTACTGTTTGAAGAATATCGGAAAGAAGCCCGCCATTACGGTGGTGGCAAAGGCGGAATTGGCCCAATCGTAGAGGGCCCAGGATATGACTTTTCTGTCAGTGGCTATATTGGGCATTCCAGCGGTCGTCTCAATCTCTGCAGGGATGTCTTCGTGGTTCAGTTTTGTGAGAAGTCTTTACAAAATTTCCACACTACTTTTTCAAGAAAAAGGCTGGGGCCGAGATTGATCTCAGTCTCTTTTATAATCCATGAACGGAGAGATTCCAAGGATCAAAAATTTTTCAACAACCCACAAGCAACACCTTTGTATGTAATGGCTTGGACTCCTTTTCTACTAATGATTATCATACTGATAAAGAACGCGAGTCGATAATCCACCAAGGTGCAAAGGAGATAGTAATGAACTCACCATCACCAGGTTCAGCTAGTCGGTCTGGCCGCAGGTTTTTCCTGAAGCAGTTTGGCGTCTTTGCTCTGCTTTTGGGATACCCGGCGTGGGCCTGGGGTTTTGTCCGAGAACATTTTCCCATTACGCTGGTAAGAAACTCCTCTGAGCCTACCAAGAAGAAGGAGTTAGATGTGACTGATAAAGTTGTAAGAAGCGATGAAGAATGGCGCCGGATGCTAACTCCGGAGCAATTCAGGATTACGCGGAGAAAAGGCACTGAACCACCATTTAGTGGCAAATACCACAACTTCAAAGGGAAAGGCATATATCAGTGTGTAGGATGTGATAACCATCTATTCAGCTCGGATACCAAATTTGACTCCGGCACGGGCTGGCCCAGCTTCTGGGAGCCGAGCTCCAAAAGCAGCATCAGAACAGAAGCGGATAACAGCTTTTTCATGAGAAGGACTGAGGTGTTGTGCAACCGGTGTGATGGACATCTTGGACATGTTTTCAATGATGGCCCACCTCCAACGGGGCTCCGCTACTGCATTAATTCGCTGGCACTGAAGTTTGCGCCCGCAGAAATAGAAGAAGAAACCCAGGTGCCATAATCCGGACCTCAGTCAACATGGGTCGGTATCCTCTCTCCATTTTGACTGGCTGCTACGTCCAACCTGCACATCCGCTGCACTCACCGAAGTCTGCTGTGGATGCGCCGGATCCTATTCAGTGGATTTTCCCGAGCGTGAGGAGGATTCCAAAAAGAAACGGGCTGAGGCAAATATACAGGAGAGGAGAAAGGAGTCTCGATTCAAAGAAAGGCTTCTGGTTAGTTTTGGAGTTTGGCCGTTGGATGGTTTGCCAGAGGAGAGGATCAACCATAGATACAAGACAACTTCAGCGGATATTTCCATCTCAGGCATCATGCTGGTGGCCATGGGGCCAGCCATGGAAGCATTTCATGCCGGTTGCCGATTACAGTTGGAAATACAGCTCCCTTCTCGCTTTGGCAGAGTCGAAACTCAAGGCTTGGTACGCCATGTTGTCCACGAGAAGAATACAGTAAAGCTGGGCGTTGATTTTGTGGATATTCCAGCCGAAGATAAAAAGAAACTGCAAAAGTTTCTCTACGGTCAGACTCACACCCTTGAGTGACAGTGAAACAAAAAGATTACGGAGATTTTCATACCTTTGCCATTCACAACGTATTAGAGCTGTATCCACCTACACCAACCATAAGAGCGCAGAAATCGGCCCAAGCCCAACAATCTCGAGATATGATATAATAAAAAGATACAACCTCAGTGAACGAAGGATTCGCCGATGATGAAACGACAATACACTCTACTGGAGATAATTCGAGATCCAAGGATGTTAGTCTGCGAAACGAGCGAAATGACGCGGGATGGGCACTATTACCTCTACCGGTACAATGGCACAGAAGGAAAATTTTACCGAGCCACGGTACCTTCAGGGGCTGCATCTACACACTTTCAGGTGCTCGAGACAACCGACAAAATTCCGCTAGGAGGGTGGCATGTGGTGGTAAGAGGGGAACTCTCTACAAGCCGTCTGCACCTGGTGAGCAAGAAGAGACGACACTCGGCCCGTGCCGGCTCCGGTGACGCCAAAGGAAAGACATTCAGAAACAGTATGAGGTGAAGTTTCACTTTGCAACGCTACCGTGCTTTATCCCTTATCCTGCCGCCCCACCAGAGGGCAAGACTCCCTGAATGAAAACGGCTCGTATCGGAGCCGTAGGCTCTCCAAACCACCGGACTAGGTTATTCTTGTGGGGGGGTCCTGTTTTTTCATAAGCTCGATGTCCCGCGGATTGCAGAGCTGACTTGGAAGTTCAGCTACTCGGCCACAGGCGATACAGACAAAATTGATATTTTGCAACTTGGGTTTACATATGTGACGAGGGTCCGTTGATGCCTGACCGCAGTGGTCACAAACGTAAGCCTCGTCTACCTCAACTGGATCACAGAGATGACCGAACTTATCGGTTGTTTTCCCACAGGTCTCACACATGTGAACTTTTTCAGCCATGATTTCCTCCTCTTTCAATCCAACTGAAATATCCGGGCTAGCAGGGTGGCGAAGCTTAGAGAAAAACCCTGCAGATGGGTTCCATCCGTACCCTGCGGTTCGAGTCACACTACTCGGGATTCTTTGGATCATCACTGGGTGCTTGAGATCGGTCCCCGATCTCGCAATTTCCACTCATTCACGTTGAAATCCCTAATTTAGGCAGTACCCATCGATTGAGCACCACCCACCCTACGATGATCAGTAGCAGTAGCCAGATATTTTCCATGTGGTTCTCTTCCCGTTTATAGGTTTCGTACTCAACGCGGTTTTCACATCTTTTCAAAGATAATCATCTTACTCATTTTTTCATCCACTGCAATGAATAAATTAACAAAGAAGCACTTTTTTCAACGTTGTATAACCCTTTTGATTAAGTCGAGATAATATGGTTAAATGAGATTCACAATTCCATTGAAGGAGAGAGAGCATGATAGAGGGTGCAGTTCTGGAGGATGTGAGGGGTTTTTTGAAAGGCAGGGTTATTCTGACGGCTGCTGAGCTGGATTTGTTCACTCGGCTGGACAAGGAGCAAGCTACTGCAGAAAATCTTGCCAAGGGGCTAAAGTGTGACCGAAGGTGTTTGACCCGACTTTTGGACTGTCTTGTAGCCCTGCAACTGCTGTCCAAACAAGATGGTATCTACCAAAACACAGAGCGGGGTGCTCTGCTGTCGTCAGAACATCCGGAAACTGCACTCCCAATGGTGCTCCACCTCAGTGGCTTGTGGGAAAGCTGGGGCGGTCTCACCGAAACAGTAAGAACGGGAACAAATCCCAAGAGAAAGCCGGTTACCGAAAGGGGCAAAGACAGTCTCAAAGCTTTCATTGGCGCCATGCATGTGGTTGGCAGAGGCTTATCACGAGAGATAGCCGACACATACAACCTTGCACCTTTCAAAAAGCTCCTGGACATTGGAGGCGCTACAGGCACGTACACCATAGCGTTTCTGGAGAAAAACCCGGACATGACAGCTGTGCTGTTTGATTTGCCCGATGTTATCCCCTGGGCTAAAGAACGGCTCGGAGCGGAAGATTTGCTGGCACGGGTGGAACTTGTGGCAGGGGATTTTTATAAAGACGAACTCCCAAAGGGCTGTGATCTTGTCATGCTATCGGCAATCATCCACCAGAACAGCCCCGAAGAGAACCTGGAGCTCTACCGGAAAATACATCGGGCCGTTCTGCCGGGCGGCACATTACTCATTCGCGATCACGTAATGGAACCAGCTCGCACCTTTCCTCCCCAGGGAACTCTCTTTGCCATTAACATGTTAGTGAACACCAAAGGGGGAGACACGTACACTTTCGCCGAAATAAAGGAGGCCCTGGAAGAAGCAGGCTTTGTGGAAGTGAAGCAGGTGAGAGATGGCGAGCGCATGGACTGCTTGGTGGAGGCCAAG
>CBFDBW010000136.1:0-7344 GCA_965603145.1 uncultured Syntrophobacterales bacterium | reverse complement strand
GGGACCACCACTACCTTGCGAATGGGTTTGTCCCCGATGAACGTCTTGATCCGCTCGTCAGCCAAAGCAACTTGCTGAACCTCCTCATTGCTAGCGCTCGGCGACACATAGACACGATTGCGCAATTTACCGTTGACTTGAACCACAATGAGCTGTTGTTCTTCTGCCACTGCCTCCTCGTCCCATTGCGGCCAGGGTTCTTGCACCACGCTTTTCTCGTGCCCCAAAGTCTGCCACATCTCATCTGCAATGTGCGGCACCATGGGTGAGATCAGGATTATGGCCATCTCCACTGCCAGACGAAGAACGGGAAGAGCCTCAGGACCGTAACGAACCTCAGAACGAAATTGATAGATGGCATTCACCAGTTCCATGACCGCACTGATGGCAGTATTAAAATGAAACCGTTGCTCGATATCTTCAGTGACCTTTTTAATAGTCTGGTGGGTCTTGCGATGCAAAGCCCTCAAATCACCTTCTATCGGCTCAGTGCCATCGTACGGAGCAATTCCCTGAAGTTTGTCAAGCTCATCATGGACCAATCGCCAGAGCCGGTTGAGAAAGCGGGCGCTACCCTCCACGCCGCGGTCGCTCCATTCCAGATCCTTTTCCGGCGGCGAGGCGAAAAGGCAGAAGAGACGAACCGTATCGGCACCGTGACGCTCAACCAGTTTTCCAGGATCAACCACGTTTCCTTTGGACTTGGACATCTTTTCTTTGCGGCCCATCTCTGCCAGAGTGCCACAATGACGACAGCAATAGACCTCCGGCTTCTCCTCTTGAGCATCTTCCGGAGCCAGCCAGCCGTGCTGTGAACAGCGGAGCGTTTCTTTACAAACCATTCCCTGCGTTAACAAGTTGGTGAAGGGCTCGTCCTGCCCCACCATTCCCATATCTCTGAGCACTTTGGTAAAAAACCTCGAGTAAAGCAAATGGAGAACGGCGTGCTCAATGCCGCCGATATATTGATCCACCGGCATCCAGTAATCGTTTCTGCCTCTATCCAGTGGTCCTTCCTGGTAATCTGGACAAGTGTAACGCATGAAATACCAGGAAGATTCCACAAATGTGTCCATAGTATCCACCTCCCGCTTGGCATCGCCCTGACACGTGGGGCAGGTGGTCTCGACGAATTCTTTGAGGGTTGGCAGGGGTGTCCCGCCAGCAGGCGTGAGCCTGGCGTCCAGGGGTAAAACGACTGGCAGATCTTCATCCGGCACGGGCACAGTGCCACATTCGTCACAGTAAATTATGGGTATAGGAGCCCCCCAATAACGTTGTCTGGAAATGAGCCAGTCTCGCAACCTATAGTTGATAGTAGCCTTACCCAGCCCGTTCGATTCCAGGTACTGGTTAATGGCCTCTCTGGCAGCTGCACTCTCCAAGCCGCTGAATTCGCCTGAATTGACTAGGACCCCGTCTTCTTCGTATGCCGCTTCCATGGTGTCGCCGTGCAGTTCGCCACCAGGCGGATTTACTACCACTTTCAGTGGTAGATCATAAGCCATGGCGAACTCAAAATCCCGCTGGTCATGTGTGGGTACCGCCATCACAGCACCAGTGCCGTATTCCATCAGGACAAAATTGGCAACGTAAATGGGCATACGCTCGTCCGTCATGGGATTGCGGCAGTAGGCTCCAGTAAATACACCTTCTTTTTCAAAGAGTTCGGAGGTCCTCTCACTCCTTTGTGTCCGTTTGGTCTTTTCGATGAATTCTTTGACGGCCGGTTCCTCAGGTCTGCCCTTGCAGAGTTCCAAGGACAGCGGGTGCTCCACGGCCAGACTCATAAAAGTTGCCCCGAATACCGTGTCCTGACGTGTGGTGTAAACTTCTATGGGTTCATCAGAATTTTCCAAGGGGAAATGGATCATGGCCCCGTGACTCTTTCCTATCCAATTTCGCTGCATGGTGAGCACCCGCTCCGGCCAACCTGGCAAGCGCTCACAATATTCCAGCAACTCATCCGCATAATCAGTGATTTTGAGAAACCACTGTGCCATCTCCTTTTGTTCCACCGCATGACTGCAGCGCCAACATAGCCCGCCCTCGACCTGCTCGTTGGCCAGCACCGTCTGGCAGGTTGAACACCAGTTCACATAACCTTTTTCGCGGTATGCCAGACCTTGTTCATACATCTTGAGAAACATCAACTGTTCCCAACGATAGTAAGAGACGTCACAGGTGGCCAGTTCCCTGCTCCAATCGTAGCTGAAACCCATCTGTTTCAGCTGTTCTTTCATTTGGTCAATATTATTGTAGGTCCAGGTAGCGGGATGGCTCTCGGCCTTGATAGCAGCGTTTTCCGCCGGCATGCCGAAAGCATCCCAGCCCATGGGATGAATAACGTTGAATCCACGCATCGTCTTGTACCGGGCCACCACGTCACCGATAGTGTAGTTGCGCACGTGTCCCATGTGGATTCGTCCCGAGGGGTAGGGGAACATTTCCAGAAGATAATATTTGGGCTTGCCGGCATCTTCAGTTACATAGAAAATCCGCTGATCTTCCCAAATCCGCTGCCATTTGGGTTCGATTTCGCTGGGATTATATTTGGCCTCCATCTTGCCTCCCGCATTTTCAACACCAAGCACTAGTGAAGTGGCTACTACTTACTGCCTACTCAAAATCCCCGTGTCATCGCGTCTCTGCGTTGGGTCGCCAAGGCTTCGTTCGGGCGCGGTGGCAACCTTGAGTGTCCCTTCTTCCAGATCTACCCTAATTCTATCCAGAATGCCGTTTATGAAGGAGCCGGAATCTTCTGAACCATACTTCTTACCAAGATCCACCGCTTCGTTTATGGAAACCTTGGCCGGGATGTCCGCACGGTAAAGGAGTTCAAATATGGCCAGCCGGAGAATATTCCGATCGACTGCAGACATCCTCTCCAACCTCCAGTGCTCTGAGAATCGCCTGATCAGAGTATCGATTTCCTCTCGATATTGATGTACTCCATTAGCAAGCTCAACTGCAAAATCTCTTATGCTGTCGGGAGCCTTAAAATGCTCGCAGAATATCCTCAGGGCTTCACCGATGTCACTTTGGGCCATATCAACCTGGTAGAGTACCTGGATGACCATTTCTCGAGATCGGCGTCGACTGCTCATGTTTGTCCTGCTCAACTATGGTGGTGGGCTCTGACCACCCTATCGGGTTAGTTATTGGGCACAACACTTAAACCGCACGGTCATTAGGTCAGAATGGTAAACAGGCCGATATTTGGTTTACTTCAACTGGGTCATGAGGTTCGCCATCTCGATGGCTGCCTGTGCTGCTTCAAAGCCCTTGTTGCCGGCCTTGGTTCCGGCGCGTTCGATGGCTTGCTCCAAGCTGTCGGTGGTGAGAACTCCAAAAGTGATGGGGATGCTGTGCTCCAGCCCCACAGTTGCAACTCCTTTGGAAACTTCAGCGCTAACGAATTCAAAATGAGGTGTGGAACCTCGAATAACAGCCCCCAGACAGATGATGGCGTCATATTTGTTTTGTTCAGCCAGCTTTTTGGAGGTGAGAGGAATCTCCCAGGCTCCCGGCACCTTAACCACTTGAATGTCAGCTTCCGAAGCACCACTTCTGAGCAAGGCATCCAGAGCGCCTCCCAACAGCCGGTCGCAAATGAAATCATTGAAACGACTTACTACTACGGCAAACTTCAGGCCCTTCGCCTCCAGCTTCCCCTCAACAGGTTTCGGCATTCTAAACCCCCCTTTCAGGATTGTAGATTGGAGATTGAAAATTGAAGATTCCGGATTGATTCAGGTTAAGCGAGTAACTCATCAGATTCCACAATCTCGAATCTAAAAGCCGACTAAAATCCGAAATCGGAAATCCGCAATCCGCAATCTTAATAATTTTCCGTTTCTTTCTCCTGGGACAGCTTCATCAGATGACCCATCTTCGAACACTTGGTTCGCAAATAATCGAGATTACAGGGATTGGGCGAAATCTCTATGGGCACCCTCTCGGTGATGGTAATGCCATACCCTTCTAGACCCACAATCTTTTTGGGATTGTTGGTCATCAGCCGCATCTTCCTCACCCCAAGGTCCACCAGAATTTGAGCACCGATACCATATTCCCTCAGATCAGCTTTAAACCCCAGAGCTTCATTGGCTTCCACCGTATCCTTCCCTTGATCCTGGAGTGCATAGGACTTGAGTTTGTTGGCTAGCCCGATACCGCGGCCCTCGTGATTGGTTATGTAGAGAATAACGCCGTTGCCCTCATCATTGAGCATTTCCATGGCTCGATGCAACTGGTCACCGCAATCACACCGGAGCGAACCCAAACTATCACCGGTGAGACATTCTGAATGGACACGCACCAGGACCTCTGCCTCTTGGTCAATCTCGCCCTTTACCAAGGCAATGTGCTGGACCGTATCGATATCGTTCGTGTAAGCAATGGCCGTGAATTCACCTCCATGGATGGTGGGAAGCATGGTGGTGGCGGCTCGGTGAACGAAGCTTTCGTGGCGCATGCGGTACTCAATAATATCTGCGATGGTTACTATCTTGAGCCCGTGCTCCTCGGCAAATATCTCCAAGTCCGGCATTCTCGCCATGGTGCCATCGTCTTTCATGACCTCACAAATGACCCCGGCAGAATTCAGACCCGCCAACCTGGCCAAATCAACTGATCCCTCGGTCTGGCCGGTACGTACCAATACCCCGCCCTTGCGAGCCCGCAGCGGGAAGACATGTCCTGGGCTCACTAGATCTTCTGGTTTGGCCTCAGGGTCCACCGCCGCCAAGACAGTGGTGGCACGGTCCGCTGCCGAAATTCCAGTGGTCACCCCCTGCCGGGCCTCAATGGAGACGGTAAAAGCAGTCCCGAATCTGGATTGGTTGTTGGACACCATCATGGGCAACTGTAATTGCTCAACCCTTTCCTCGGTCAAGGAAAGACAGATCAAGCCTCTACCATACTTGGCCATGAAATTTATGGCTTCCGGGGTCGCCTTCTCGGCAGCCATACAGAGATCACCCTCATTTTCCCGGTCCTCATCATCCACGAGGATGACCATCCTTCCCTCTCTGATCTCTTCTAGTGCTTCAGCAATTTTCGCTGTTGGCATTTCCTTAACTCCAAGTTAGATATGTTTGCTTATCTATTAACGCTTGTGGTCGAACAAGCTATCATGTACGAGCAATGTCTTGTAACGACCTATTTTTACCAAATCTTTGTCATGGAAAGGTTTTATCGCAAGCAGAGCTTGCTCCTACATTAATTATGATTATTGACCGAGTCCTGGAGAAGCAATCTCCCGGTTGCGATACAAAATGCCAAGGCCAATGCAGTCAGTTCTACAGAAACGTCACCCCCCAATTGTATGCAATCAATGAGAAATGAATAATGCTAAATGAATCCGTGTTTCGCCAGAAAGCCTCGATCTACTCCACTGGTTGAGGGAGAATCGCTTTCCTGCCTAGTGCGCACAAATCTCTCCACGTATTTTCCAATAATATCAACTTCTATATTCACCTCGTCACCGACCCGCCAGTTTCCAATAGTGGTCCACCGGGCGGTGTGTGGTACGATGTTGACATCGAAACTCTGTTCATCACAACGATTCACTGTCAAACTCACGCCGTTAACTGCCACCGAACCCTTTTCAATGATGTAACGACCCAGCTCTGCGACCACCTCGAATGCGAGTACCAGTGAATCTCCTCTCTGTTTCCTGGCCATCACTCTAGCCCTGCCGTCCACATGACCATTGACCAGATGTCCACCAAGACGGTCGCCCAACCGGAGAGCCCGTTCCAGATTAACCTCATCCCCCACAGACCGTTGGCCAAGAGTGCTGCGACTCAAGGTCTCCTGGGAAACGTCTACTGTAAAGGTTCTCGCCTGCCAAGAAACCACAGTGAGACAGACACCGTCTACCGCAACACTCTCACCGGTCTGAAACCCTTCCAGATCAAAGGAAGCCTGAATGCTGAGAAGCATGTCTTTCCCACGCGGCTCTGTGGTTTTCAGTTTGCCGATTCCCTCAATGAGGCCAGTGAACATTTTTTTCCCTAGGGCAAGAGACTAGTCATACTTAGGAGGCATCTCCCTCCACTTCAGTCCTCTTGTTGAAGCCTATCCTTTTGGAGTACTGGATTAATGGAGTAGTGGAGTAATGCAAAAAGAAACCTTTCTACGACAATCTTAACAACACTCCAGCGCTCCAATAGTCCATCACTCCGACGATGCGCCAACTGGCCCTGAGCGAAATATCTAATCCTGCAGTACTCGCCGAACCAAGGCTAGCTCAGATTTATTTAAACAGCGCTGAGTCTTTCAGATACCCTTCTACCATTATATCATCGTCGAAGCGGCGAAGCTTCAAATCCCTCAAAGGCAAAGCGTCAGCCACGCTCGCAGCCCCGATGCCTCCTACCACAGGCACAGCGCTACTGCCACCAATGATTTTTGGCGCAAAGAAAAGATACACCTTGTCTACAAGATTGTCATAAAAAAAGGCACCGTGAACTTCAGCCCCACCTTCCACCAAGAGACTGGTAATCTCACGATTGCCTAAATGTTCCACAAGTGCAGGCAGAGAAACACGTCCCCGCGCCAGCGGAAGCGATAAAATCTCCACCCCCCGCACTGCAAGGGCAGACCTTCTTTTCTCGTAAGGTTCCGGTCCGCATGCTATGAGTGTCGGAGCTTCGTTGGTCTGACTTACAACCTGACTTTCAAGCGGAATTCTCAGGTGGGTGTCCAGAATAATCCGGAGTGGATTGTTTGCTTTCTTTCCAGGAAGACGCGTGGTGAGACTGGGGTCGTCCGCAATAACAGTTCCAACCCCCACTAATATGGCATCCACTGCATGACGCAGCCTGTGCACAAATCGCCGTGAGCGCTCATTGGAAATCCAGCGGGAGTCACCAAGATGACTAGCAATCTTGCCGTCCAAGCTGGCAGCCGCTTTGGCAACTACCAGAGGCGAGCCAGTAGTGACGTGCTTGATGAACGGTTCATTGAGTCGAAAACACTTATCCTCGAGAATCCCCTCTTCGACGAGGATTCCCTGTGACTGGAGATAATCCGCCCCGCCGCCGCTAACTCGAGGATTGGGATCACTGCAGCCAACCACCACTCGAGCCACATCGCTCCGCACAATAGCCTCGGAGCAAGGTGGAGTTCGTCCCTGATGATTACATGGCTCCAAGGTCACATACAGGGTGGCGCCCTGCGCCTGGCTGCCAGCTTCCTGCAGTGCATGGATTTCGGCATGAGGGGTGCCCGCCTTTCGGTGATACCCCTTCCCCACCACCTGGCCGTTTTTGACTACCACCGCGCCCACCATGGGATTGGGAGAAGTGTACCCTACACCACGACCAGCTAAACGCA
>CBFDBW010000135.1:0-7368 GCA_965603145.1 uncultured Syntrophobacterales bacterium | reverse complement strand
TATGCCTTGCACCCTGAGCCATGCGTCTACTCCAAATATCCTTCCCGGACTACCAAACGGCCATTGAATGGTTTGACAACTAGAGTTCGGATTTGATTGCCGGGACCGGCCAGGTGAATCGCTGCGGGTTCTGCGAGACCTTTGGGATTAAAATGAAGAGCAACACGTCCAGCACTTTTATTTTCGTCGGGCAACTTCTTGACATCCAAGAAGCGAACCTCTCCCGCAAGAGTTCGCTTCTTGACGGTGTCTGGATCCGGTGAGTCTCCTTCTTCAACCGCCGCAGCCCAAAAGCTATCTGTATCCAGGTCTAAGGTAAGCTCCCAGAGCCGGCCTTCCAACATGGCCTGGCTTCTGGCGTAGGCCACCGCCCCTGCCAACCGCCGGGAACTCGCTTTCAGATCGCTGCGAAAGAAAAAAGATGAGGCCTCCGGGAGCACCAGTCCAAGAATTACCGCCAGGATCACCAGAACAACGGCCAGTTCCACCAGAGTAAAACCGGACGGTTCATCCGATCTCCCAACTCTGCACGTCGACATTTTTGCCTTCGCCGCCTTCCTCGCCATCAGCGCCGTAGGAGATAAGATCAAAATCGCCGTGCTCCCCTGGACTGATATAGATGTAATCGTTTTCCCAAGGGTCTTTGGGAATCTTGGGGAGGTAGCCCTTTTCCGGATACTTGTTTGGAATCTTGCCAATTGCGGGCTTTTCCACCAGGGCCTGCAACCCCTGCTCCGTGGTGGGATAGTCGCCGTTGTCCAACTTGTACTCTTTTAGTGCCGCAGAAATGCTTTCTATCTGTAATTGAGCTTTGACCCGCCTGGCTTTCTCCGGCTTCTCCATGATTCGAGGCACAATGAGCCCCACAAGAATGCCGAGAATGATTATGACTACCATGATCTCGATCAGGGTGAAGCCTGATGTGGAACCGAGAACTCTTGGATAAACACGGGACATAAGGCTTCCAACAGAGTATGTGTCAAACGAAAAAGGTTCTAGAGCACTGGAGTGTGTCTGGCTCCCACCAGCACGTTCACCGAGATGCATTCCCATCTTTACGCCTCCGAGGTGTGAATCTCAACTGTCACCAACAGGCACCAACTCTATTTCAACCCTCCGATTTACAGCTCGTCCTTCCGGAGTAGTATTCGGCAGAAGAGGGTCTTTCTCTCCCATGCCAATGGTCTTTATTTTTTCAGGATCAATCCCTTTACCAACAAGGTAGTTTTGAACGATTTGTGTCCGCGTTTTAGATAGGCTCTTGTTGTACTTGGTTGAACCCACATTGTCTGTGTATCCGCGGATAACAATTTCATAGTCCGGACTGAGTGCGGCGATGGTGGCAAGCCTGTCAAGTTCTTCATATGCTTCAGGAGCAATGTTTGACGTCCGGTAATCAAAATAGATAATCGGTTTGTAATTCGTAAAAGAAAACGTTTGCTCAGCCTGGTCATTGTACTCTGGGTCACGAACGCCAGCTTGCTCCTTTTCAGCAGTTGTACTCAAATCGCTGGTTTCTGGTGTATACTCTCTTTCCTCGACCTGGATCTTTTTGATTATGTGCTCATTTCCGCGTAGGAGAACAACATGATTGGGCTTGATCTGCAAGACCCTTACATCCCCGATGAAATCCCCCTCATGAACAATCCTGTCATTGAGCACGGCTATACTGCGGTCACTGTTTTCGTCCCAAGCGATTGCACCCAAGTCAAAATCCGGCAGATCATCTGCAACCGACAAAGGTTCAACCACAGGGTTTAGTCCGGTAGCCTGCGAGTCTGGATACAACGGCGCCTCACCATATGCGACAACTGGTAATGTTCCTTCTTGCTCCACTACCACCCCATCTCCAGGCTCATATTCGCGGTTTTCCGCAAGTTGCGGTACTACGATCGGTTTCTTTATGAGGGTGCGCCGCGCCGCTGTCAGCTGGTTAATTTTTCCAGTCATTATCGGCAGGTATTTGCTACCCAAACCAAAATACCAGAGACCCAGGGAGGCCACAACAAACAAGGCCATTACCGTGCCTGCGAAGGCAGTCCTCATTGACCAGCCCTTTGGTCTGGCAGTAAATAAAGGCTGGTAAAGGGGGGCGTCAGCCACACGCCTCACTTGTCGCCTTCCCACCCCTTTATTGCCTCTCCGGTATGCTTCGTTTAGAGCACGTTCGGAGAGCTGATTTATGAGTCTGGGTGTGCCATGCGACTTTTTCCATATGGTGTCCAAAGCTCGAGGGGAAAAGAGAGACTGGTCCGTGCAGCCGGCTTTTGCCAACCGATGGCAGATATAGTCGATGGTATTGGCACGATCCATTTTGGCTAAGTGATATCGAAGACCTATTCTCTGGTTTAAGGACTGCAGCCGTGGCTGTTTGAGTGTGTCCAAAAGGAGAGGCTGCCCAGCCAAAATTATTTGCAGCAGATGGCCGTCGGCAACCTGCAAATTGGACAGGATGAGAATCTCATCTAAAATGGGGATACCAAGGCGATGAGCCTCATCCACAATAACGACTACTGGTTTTCCTTTGCTTTGTTGCCTCAAGAGGTAATCTTGAAGCTCCGATCTATTACGGTTTCTTGATCCATCTCCAACAGGAATACCCAGTTCTTTATTTATCAATTCCAAGAATTCGCCTTCAGTAAGAAACGGGTAATTGAGATAGGCTGATGGGTAACCGTCGTGGTTATGGAGGTGGTAGCAAATGTTTGTTTTTCCAGTGCCGACCTCACCAAGCAACAGCATAAGGCCGCACCGGTCATGAATGCCCTGGCTCAACGTAACTAAACCCTGCCGGTGGTCAGTTGAAAAATAGAAAAACAGTGGGTCAGGGGTATTCCCAAATGGCTTGCATTTCAGACCGAAGCGATCCCGATACATGTCAAACCCCTTTTGAGGCAAGCGCCTAAAGTGTACTAAAGTGAACGAAAATAACCAAAATTTTGTCTTGCCTTCCTTTCACCACAATCCGCATTCCGAAATCCGAAATCCTAAATCCGAACTAGCCAACAAGGTGGCTCATCTCAAAAATAGGCAGCAGCACAGCCAGAACCACATAGCCCACAAAAAATGCAAGAAACAGGATCATCACCGGTCCCAGAAGTGAAGTCAAAGTGGTTACGCTACTTTCCACCTCACTGTCAAAAGTATCGGCGACCTTAAGCAACATTCCTTCCAGATTACCACTCTGCTCCCCCACCGAAATCATCTGAATGACCACCGGCGGGAAAATTCCACCGCGGGCCAAAGGTGTGGTTATGCTGGCCCCTTCACTTATTTCCTGGCGCGCCTCCTCTATGGCTTGCCGCAGAATCACATTGTTTACCAGATTGCTCACTATCTCCATGGCGTTGAGCAGGGGCACGCCGTTGTTGAGCAAAGTTCCCAGGGTCCTGGTAATCCGCGCCATAGCCACTTTCTCCACAATCGGGCCCACAATTGGCAATCGCAGCAAGAGCCGGTGATAACGACGACGCCCTGCATCAGTCTTGACATAATAACGACCTGCCAAAAAGGCAATGATGAGGACAAGTACCAGGGCAGGCCAGTACTTATGAAAAAGCTCGCTCACTCCAATCAACACGGTGGTGGGCAGGGGTAGATCTTGCTTCATGTCCACGAAGATCTGGGTGACGTTGGGAATCACGTAAGCCATCAGAAACACTACCACGCCCAAGCCAACAGTGAGCATCAAGATGGGATAGGCCAGGGTCGAGCGGACTTGTCTCTGCAAGGCCAACTGCTGCTCTCCGAAATCAGCCAGTCTCTCCACGACCAACTCCAGCGTACCCGAACTTTCCCCGGCGTGGATCATGGCAGTGTAGACTGAGGGAAACACCTTCGGGTGTTCCCGGAAGGCAGCCGCCAAACTCATCCCTTCTTTGACTCGCTCCCGCACCTGGGAGAGCACCTTGCGCAAGGGAGCTCGCCTCACCTGCTCCAGCACCCCGCTGAGAGCAGAGACAAGAGGTAGTCCCGCCGACAGTAGGGTAGCCAATTGCCGCGTAGTGTTAACCAGTTCGGTTCTCCGCACCCGCTGCAGTGTAAACTGGAACTGGAACCGGCTGGAGGTCTCGCTGGTCTCGCCCGCCTCAGTTTCCCCCAAATGCGTGGGATAGATGCCGTCCGCCCGCAGCTTTTGTCGGGCCGTTCGTGAGCTGTCCGCATCAATAATTCCCTTGCGGCTCTTCCCGGCGCTATCTATGGCTACATATTCAAAGACCGGCATCTGTTCACCAATCGCATAGCTTACGCTACACGGCATTAGGTTAGAGGACCACTCGACCCTTTCGGGCCTCGCTCAAGGTTAGAGGGAAAAGAAATTTATCATGTCATATTTGTTGCCTCCAACCTCCAACATCCTCTCTGCTTGGTCTCTAGTGTTTAGTACCCTAGTGCTCTCCTTGGGAGCTAGAGCTGCGTCACCCTCAGCACTTCACTAATTGTGGTCCTTCCCTCCATTACCTTGTTGATTCCGTCTTCACGCAGGCTTGCCATTCCTTCGGCCCTGGCAGCCTTGTTAATCTGGTTAGCATCTGATGTCTTGAGAACCAGCCCCTTTATTGCTTCGCTCAACAGCAGAAATTCATAGATCCCGGTTCTTCCTCGGTAGCCTGTTTCCAGACATTTTTCACATCCATCTGCCCGAAAAATCGGCCCCGCCACCTCCCTACTCGAGCGCAATTCAACCCATTGAGCTTCTTCCGGTTCATACGCTTCTTTGCAATGCGGGCAGAGAAGGCGCACTAACCGTTGGGCAATAATCGCCTGCACCGCTGTGGAAACCAAAAAGGGTTCGATCCCCATGTCAGTGAGCCTGGTAACGGCGCTTGCCGAATCGTTGGTGTGCAGAGTTGAGAATACCAGGTGTCCTGTTAGTGCTGCATGAATGGCGATCTCGGCAGTATCCCGATCTCGAATCTCACCAACCAGGATTACGTCTGGATCCTGGCGAACCATGGAGCGTAGTCCGCTGGCAAAGGTAAGATTGATCTTGGGGTTCACCTGCATCTGACCGATGCCGTCCAGCTGGTATTCGATTGGATCCTCAATGGTTAGAATGTTTTTGTCCGGAGAGTTTATAGAGCTAAGAGCTGAATACAGGGTTGTGGTCTTACCGCTTCCCGTAGGCCCAGTCACCAGGATGATTCCATGAGAAAGATGAAGCAGCCTTTTCATCTCCGCCAGGGCCGCGGCTGTGAGACCGATCTCTTCCATGCTGAGAAGTTTGCCGCTTTTTTCCAGCAGCCTGAGCACAACTCGCTCGCCAAAAGCAGTGGGCAGACTAGAAACCCTTACGTCCACCAAACGCTCGCCGATCTTAACCTCCGTGCGGCCGTCTTGGGGTAGCCGTTTCTCGGCAATGTCCAGCCGGGCCATTACTTTTATGCGCGAGACTATCGCCGCATGTAACCTTCGGGGCGGGCTAAGTACATTGTGTAGAACCCCGTCCAGACGGAAGCGCACTTGGAGGTGTTGCTGGTATGGTTCGATGTGGATGTCGCTGGCCTGGCTTTTAACCGCCTGGGAAAAAATGTGGTTCACCAGTTTGATAATGGGTGCCTCACTGGTCTCGTCCAGCAAATCCTCGCCCACTTCCAACTCGGTGAACAAATGTTGGCTGTCTGCTTCCTCACCAAGGTCCTGCATGATCTGCTCGGCAGTGTCATTGGCCTGACCGTAGGTACGATTGATGGCCGAGAGGATCTCCCGAGCTGGCACCAGAACCGGTCTGATCTCGTTTTGGTCGTAGAGGATGCGAAGATCGTCCAGAACCTCGAGGTCCAGGGGATCATTCACCGCGATCCGTAAAGTGCCATCCTCGGACTGGAAAGGAAAAATCTCGTGCTTTTTCAGGTACTGGATTGGCAGTTGTTCCACCAGATCAAAACGGAGTTCTTTATCATCAATACTCTCCCTCACCTCCAAGTCCAATTGGAGGGCGAGAGCATTAAGGAGCTCTTGCTCGGTAATCTTTTTTTGCTGAACAAGAACATGCCCCAGTCTTTCGCCGTTTTCCGCCTGAGCGTCTAACCCTTCCTCTAGGGCCTCAGGACTGAGCCAGCCTTGTTCAACGAGTACATCACCGAGTCTGGGTAATACATTCATAATTCATTACTCATAGTGCATAGCGCCTGCTTCACTCGAGGTTTGAGGTAAGAATTCATATGGGTAAAATATCTTTTGCCTCCAACCTAAAGCGAAGGGCAGCAAAAGTGACCTGAGCACTCCTCTAACCTCCAACTTCTTGCCTATTTACTGCTGACCGCTTACTTCTTGCTACTTACTCCCTAGTACCTGGTTCTTAGTGCTTACTTTTTTTCCTGGCTGCCTTCCGCCTCTCCCGAGCCTGGTTGCCCTGCCTGTCCAGAGCGTAGTCTCGGGGAGCCTGTCGAAGGGGTCGAAGGGCCGACTGCTGGTGTAGGCTCCTCTGGTTGCACATCCTGATCAGTTGCGCTCCCTCTAAGCTCATCCATGTAACTGGCCTTTTGCCGGTAAATCTCTTCTGCCTCCTGCGGGGTTGCCACGATATATGGGGTAATGAATATAAGCAAATTGGTGCGCCGAGTCGTTCGGTTCTCAGACTTGAACAGCCAGCCCAATAGAGGAATATCACCTAGGCACGGCACCTTCGTAACCGAGACATCTACGTCGTCTCCCACAAGTCCTGCGATCACCACCGTCTTTCCATCACGCACCTGAACGTTGGTCTCGGCAGTTCGTTTGCGGGTGGTTGGCGCGAGCACAACTTGAGTTGGAGTAACTTGCGTCGTCTCGCTGACGACACTACTTTTCTCTTGGTAGATTTTGAGCTTGACAAAACGTTTCTCATTAATCTGCGGCGTGACCTTGAGAGTAACACCCACATCCTTGTATTCAAGACTTTGAATGGCCCGGTCGGTGACAGCCGTCCCCTCATCCACCCTGGTGGAAAAGGGGATATTTTCCGCCACCACAACGGTGGCCTCTTCATTGTCCAAAGTCATAAGCTGGGGGGTGGAAATAATATTGAAGTTGTTGTCCGTCTGGGCAGCAGTTATGAGGGCCGCCAAATTGCTAAAAGTGATACCCCCTATGGTAGCGGGAAATGACACCACCCCTGCGGTGAGACCACTTGGAATGGCCAGCCTCCCGGCTTGATCCACAACAGACGTGCCACTAGTTCTGGATCCTCCAAAAACCACCCCATCATCGGCACCAAGAGGCAAACCCGTTTCGTCGGCCAAGGTCCAGTCGATCCCTAGCGACATTGTTAGGGTGGCCCTAACCTCCATGATGAGCGCCTCAACGTAAACCTGCTTCCTGGGGATGTCTAGCTTGAGAATAATGGGCTCCAGCACCTGAAATTCTTCTGGTTTGGCTGTGATCACC
>CBFDBW010000134.1:0-7398 GCA_965603145.1 uncultured Syntrophobacterales bacterium | reverse complement strand
CGTACCTGAACGGTACGTCGCAGGGGCCGACACCCGAGGACGCCCGGAAGGACGGTCATATCCGTGGTCGCAGCAAGTGATTCATGAAATATCCGGGCTAGATGCGGTGTATTCGGAGATCTACAGAGCCGAGCGTCTTCCACGGAAAGTCATTATAACCTACCAACCTTTTCTCACAACTATTGTTTTAGCAAAAAAAACTTTCGAGCAATATTATTTAGTCCTAGAAAACTTGGTCCTTCCCCGCGTAGCAGGATCTTCGAAGGGCCAGTCTATGTATGATTTATGATTTCAGACCTGCCCTGTGGAATTCCGCCCCTGGCAGACCCCCTTTAATAACTCAATTTCACTCATTGAAAGGCGTCACTATATCTTGCGAATAGTTGTTTAAGAATTTATCGCATCATCGAAGTCCATGTAAATCTCTATATCGCCCCCTTCCCTCGATGTTCTCAGGTTGGGATATCTCTTTTTGAAAACGTGAATCATTGCCGCATTTTCTCGCAGAACGTAGGCGGAAAAAGCTTTGTACTGGTTTTCCCTGTCGATCTTCTCAAGAACTTCCAGAAGGTAGGAGGCTATTCCCATACCTTGATGATCCTCGCGCACGATGAAGGCCAGCTCTGCTGTGGTCTCGTCTATCATCCCATATGAACCCGTGGCAATCACATCCAAGTTTCCTCTGTTTCGCACCAGACCGATCATGGTCATGTTTTTTCTGTAGTCCAGTGTAGCCAGATGTTTCTGCAGATCTTCGTGGGTAAATATCTTCCTATTATGAAAAAACCTGTAATAGATGGTCTGTTTGGTGAGAGAATAAAAAAAATTTCTCGAGGCCAGCTCATCCGATGCAAGAAGGGGGCGAAACTCGATGGATTGACCATTCTTCATTACCATCGTGCTTTTGTAGCCGTCCAGAAAAAGAAGGTCTTCGGGTTGTGGAGGCAGTTGGGTGGGGAATATGTAGTGGCGCTCCTTGGCCGCTTCCATAATGTCTTCACGAAATTTGGGATGAGCTATCTGGGCCAGTTCCACCACCCTCTGATATATGCTTTTCCCCTGAAGTTCCGCTATACCATACTCGGTCACAACGAAATTCACATCGCCCCTCGTAGTAGCTACACCGGCGCCTTCCGACAAATGTGGGACAATGCGAGAGACTTTACCGTCTTGGGTCGTCGAGGGCAGCACAACTATTGAAAAGCCCCCTTTGGACATGGTACTGCCGCGGAGAAAGTCAACCTGGTCTCCGATGCCGCTGTAGAATAGGTACCCCATGGAATCGGAGCACACCTGGCCTGTCAGGTCCACCTCCAAGGCTGAACTAATGGAAACGAGGTTGTCGTTTTGAGCGATAACTGTCGGATTGTTCACAAATTCCGAGGATCGGAAATAGAACATGGGATTGTCATCTACGTAGTTATAGATCTTTTCCGATCCCATACAAAGAGAGGCCACCACGCGCCCAGGAAGAAATGTCTTCCTCTTGTTGGTTATTACTTTCTTTTCAAAAAGAGGCAGAAAGCCATCGCTGATCAGATGAGTATGTACTCCCAGGTCCTGCTTTTCGTCCAGATATTTCAAAATGGAGTAAGGCAATTGCCCGAAGCCGAGATGAAGCGTGGCCCCGTTATCTACGAGCTGCGAAACATAATGGCCGATTCTTCGGGCTACCTCGGTTTCAGTCAGCGTAGGAAGAGACACCACCAGAGGTTCTTCATGCAACACCAGGTAGTCGATTTCATCCGCATGAACAAAGCTGTCCCCCAAGGTCCTGGGCATCATGGGATTGACCTGGGCAACAACTAACTGCGAATTGTCCATTCCTGCTCGGGTGATATCCACAGAGATACCCAGGCTGCAATTCCCAAACCTGTCGGGCGGACTCACCTGTACGAGAGCCACATCAAGACCAATGCGCCTTCTGTAAAAAAGCCGCGGAATTTGAGAGAGGTACGCTGGGATGTAATCAATTTTGCCCTCGAAAGCGGCTTTGCGCATGGCGAGGCTTACAAAAAAGAGCTTCAGGGAGAATCTACGCAGAAAAGATTCATCGTCAACATAATAGGCCAAAGTTTGGGAAAGCATTTGATATATGGTTATGTCATCCAATTCACTGTTTTGGACCATGGTTCGGATCAGATGTTGAGGTTCACCGGAGCCTGTACCGATAAAGACTCTGCTACCAGTCTTGATTTTTGAGATTGCTTTCTTTGCTTCGACTATTTTGTCAGGACAATAATCATGCAACCATTGGATGTAGTCCATAAGTTCTCCTCTATCTACCTAATGGGGACGTTCATGCGATTATGCGTTTCTCTTCAAGGTTCTCCATGGTATAGTAAAGATTATGCCACGAAAAGCCCGCATAGACGCACCAGATGCATTGCATCATATCATTTGCCGTGGGATCGAAGGTATAAGAATATTTCAGGATAAGGTTGATCGAGATAATTTTGTTGACCGACTAGGGACTATTCTATCCGAGACATCAACAGCCTGTTATGCTTGGGCATTGATGCCTAACCATTTCCATCTTTTGTTGCGTACCGGCAAGGTTCCCATCGCCACAATTATGCGACGGCTCCTTACGGGATATGCTGTAAGTTACAATCGCAGGCATCGAAGATATGGACATCTCTTTCAGAACCGTTACAAATCGGTTCTTTGCCAGGAAGATCCATACCTACTGGAACTGGTCCGCTATATCCATTTGAATCCATTACGGGCAAAAATCGTTGTAAGCCTTGAACAACTGGACCGGTATCGCTACAGCGGCCACAGCCATTTGATTGGCCGAATCGCCAGTGAATGGCAGGATGGTGACTCAGTGTTATCTCTTTTTGGCAAACGAGTGGCTACAGCGAGAAAGCGATATCGAGCCTTTGTTGAGCAAGGCATAGAGCAGGGTAGGCGACCTGAGCTAACTGGGGGTGGTCTGGTTCGAAGTTACGGCGGTTGGAAGGCGCTAAAGTCATCGAAAATGGGGCGGGCACACCTGCAGGGAGATGAACGAATTTTGGGAGACAGTGATTTCGTTGAATCGGTCCTTGAAGCTGCTGAAGAAGATCTAATTCGGCGGTACCGCCTTCAGGCTGAGGGCTATGACTTCGAAAAGGTCCTCAACCTAGTGGCGAGGTTTTTTGATTTGCACCCCTCAGAGATACTTCTACCAAGCAAGCAGCGGGAGCGAATAAGAGCCCGCAGTTTGCTCTGTTACTGGGCGATAAGCGGGTTGGGGATGACTGCCACAGAGATTGCACATCGACTGGGCATTCACCAATCCAATGTCAGTCGGGCAGCACAAAGAGGGGAAAAGCTAGCTGTAGAAAAAGAGCTAAGTATTGATGTTGAGAGAAACGCATGATCGCATGAACGTCCCCTTTCTTTTCCCTTTTGGGGTCTTTTGCTTCCTGACACAAAGCATTAGGTTTATAATGAATATTCTCTATTCTACAAGAACACCAACCCTCAAAAACAAAAAGCCCGAAAATTATGAGAGAAAATATATTAGCCTGATAACAAAAGGAATAATAAATCAACATGGGGTCAACCCTTGACCTGGCGGCACGGACAGGAGGCGATGACAACATGTCCAAAAACCTCTATATCGCAACAATGGAACCGGATAGTGGTAAGGCCATCTTGGTGCTCGGCGTGATGGAGACTCTTTCCAGACGCATCCGGAATATCGGTTTTTTCCGGCCAATCATCAAGTCCAGTGACAAGCCCGACAACGACATTCAACTCATTCTAAGCCGTTATAATCAGGAGCTGGCATACGAATACACCTATGGATACACCCATGAAGAAGCGCGAAACATGATTGCACGGGGACAATACAATGAGCTCCTGAAGAACATTGTCAGCAAGTATAAAGCACTGGAAAGTCAATGCCCTTTTGTTCTGTGTGAAGGGACGGATTTTACCGGTGTTTCTTCGGCCTTCGAGTTCGACTTCAACGCTGATGTGGCGAACAATCTGGGGGCGTCGATCCTGGCGGTGGTGAATGGGTTTGGCAAGTCCCCGGCTGAAGTGGTGGATGCTGTGCGTGTGGCCCGGGAGTCTTTTGGAGGGCATGGGTGCACTCTTGCGGCGACAGCAGTCAATCGAGTCGCAGCAGAAAAAGTTGACTCCATTGCCGAGCAGATAAAAGGCTTACAACCTAAAGGTGAGCCCCTCTACGTCCTGCCTGAAGAACCAACCCTCGGAAAGCCGACAGTCGGTGAAATCGCCAGGGCTCTCAACGCCAAAATCCTTCAGGGTGAGTCGAATGAATTGAATCGCGAGGTCTCCGATTTTAAGGTTGCGGCGATGAATTTGCCGAATTTTCTGGATTATATCGTAGACGGTGCCCTGGTCATCACGCCGGGCGATCGTTCCGACGTGATCCTGGGAAGTGTAGCCACAGTTTTTTCAGAAACCTATCCAAATATAGCAGGGATTCTTCTAACAGGTGGACTGACTCCCGAACCCCAGGTGCAGCGGTTAATTGAAGGTGCGAAGAAGTCGCCCACGCCAATAATATTAGTCGATACTGATACCTATACCACTGCTATGAATGTAAGTGCGGTACCGGCTGTTATCACGCCTGATAACGAGCGTAAAATCGCAGCGGCACTAGGTCTCTTCGAATCCAGCGTAGATTTGGAGGAGCTCGAAAATCGCATCACTGGGGTTCGCTCTGTAAGGGTTACTCCGATCATGTTTGAGTATCAGCTCATTGAGCGGGCCAAATCTAATAGTCAGCACATCGTCCTGCCGGAAGGCGACGAAGAGCGCATTCTCCGGGCCAGTGAGGTACTGCTTCGCCGTAAGGTTTGTGACATAACCTTGCTGGGAGATGAGAAGGAGATTCAACAAAAGACTGCTTCTCTGGGGCTCAATCTGGAAGGGGCAAACATTGTCAATCCGGTACATTCCGAATGGCTCGCGGCTTTCGCCAAAACGTATTATGAGATGCGCAAGCACAAAGGGATCTCCGAGGAGATGGCCGCCGATGCCATGACCGATGTCAGCTACTTCGGCACCATGATGGTATACCAGGGCAAAACAGATGGCATGGTATCCGGTGCGGTCCACACTACTGCTCATACGATTCGACCAAGCTTCGAGATCATTAAAACCAAACCTGATTGCTCTATCGTCTCCAGTGTTTTTCTCATGTGCCTCGCAGACAGGGTGCTGGTGTATGGGGATTGCGCGGTGAATCCTCACCCTAATTCCGAGCAACTGGCTGATATCGCCATTAGTTCAGCGGAAACAGCAAGTATGTTCGGGATCGAACCCAGGATCGCCATGCTTTCCTACTCCACAGGGCAATCTGGCAAAGGGGAGGCTGTGGAGTCGGTGCGACAGGCAACTGCCATTGCCAGGGAGCGTCTTCCAGATCTCAAAATCGAAGGGCCGATTCAGTACGATGCAGCAGTGGATGCAAGCGTCGCAAAAACCAAGCTTCCCGAAAGCGAAGTTGCTGGACACGCCACCGTTTTCATCTTCCCCGATCTTAATACCGGCAACAATACTTACAAGGCGGTTCAGCGTTCCGCCAATGCAGTGGCCATCGGGCCTGTGTTGCAAGGGCTGAACAAACCGGTGAACGACCTGAGCCGGGGTTGCACGGTAACGGATATTGTGAACACCGTGGCCATCACCGTGATCCAGGCGCAGGAGAGCAAGTAGATTTTAGATTTAAGATTGCAGATTGTGGATTTTAAAAAAGCAGGCAGTAGGCAGCTAGCAGCAAGCAGAAGACAAGAGAAAGACGGAGGGTTTTTCGTCAGTTGTCCGTGGTCCGTTGTCCGTTGTGAGTAAAACCTGGAGTAAGGAGTCAGAACCAAGAAGGCAGTACACAAAGAGCATTGAGTGAAGGTTTCTGCATTTACTCTATGCTCCATGCCCTATGCCCCATGCTCAGTTCTACTGACTACTTGCCCTGAGCTTGTCGAAGGGCTGGCTGCTGGATTCTTTGATTTCGGATGTCGAGAGGTAAATGCAGAGGGAAACAAATATGAAGATCCTGGTCATCAATTGTGGGAGTTCATCCATCAAGTATCAATTGTTTAATATGGAAGACGAGTTGGTCATGGTTTCGGGCCTGGCGGAACGCATCGGTGAGCCCCAGGGAAAGCTCACCCACAACAAGTTCCCCGACACGGAAGACGATTTAACGATCGTCAAGGAAGATCCTATTCCAGATCATAAAACAGGCATGAATACGATCGTAAGCCTGCTCACCGACAAGGAATATGGGGTCATAAAGGATGCTTCTGAGATCCTTGCAGTTGGTCACCGCGTGGTGCATGGAGGGGAAAGATTCCATGAACCCGCCTTGATAAGCGATGAGGTTATCCGGGCCATCGAGGAAACTATTCCCCTGGCCCCGCTGCACAATCCCGCCAACTTAATGGGCATTCGGGTTGCACAGACTCTCTTACCTCAAGCACAGCAGGTGGCAGTCTTTGACACGGCCTTTCATCAGACCATGGCTCCTCACGCCTTTCATTACTCATTGCCCTATGAATATTATGAGAAGTTGGGCGTCCGCCGCTATGGCTTCCACGGTACGTCTCATAGATATGTGGCCAAAGAGGCGGCCAAGCTCATGGGCAGACCCCTGGATGAATTGAACCTGATGACCATACATCTAGGCAGCGGTGCCAGCACCTGCGCCATTGAAAAGGGCAGGAGCGTTGACACTTCCATGGGGATGACTCCTGTCGCGGGAATCATTATGGGGACGCGCTCCGGCAATATCGATCCTGGCATTATAATCTACTTGGCCAAGAGCAAGGATATGACCATAGAGGAATTGGATCACGTTCTCACCCATGAAAGTGGGCTTAAAGGGATTTGCGGCCTTAATGACATGCGGGACATCCATAAGAAGGCAACAGAAGGAGATAAGCGGGCACAGTTGGCCCTGGATATGTTCGTATATCGAATAAAAAAATACATTGGGAACTATTCTGCCATATTGGGTCATCTGGACGGTCTCGTCTTCACAGCCGGCATTGGCGAACACGATATTGAAATCCGGGAACGGTGTTGCAAAAAATTAGAGCGGCTTGGAATCGTACTCGACCCGGAAAAAAACAGGCTAGAACACGAGGGACCCCTACAAATCAATAAGCCCGAGAGTTCGGTGGAGATATTTGTAATACCTACGAATGAGGAGTTGGAAATAGCTCAACAGACTCGAGAATTACTTGAATCCAAAGGATTCAAATAGATTGCAGATTGGAGGTAGATTTAGGACTGTAGATTTTAGATTTCGGATTTCGGGTTTTTGAAACGAAACTCCTAGAAGTCCCTAAGGTCCAGACAAAATATCAACTGTCATCCCCGACTTGATCGGGGATCCAGTTCTTCTTTTTTCTGGATTCCGGATATCCGCCT
>CBFDBW010000133.1:0-7427 GCA_965603145.1 uncultured Syntrophobacterales bacterium | reverse complement strand
CGCCTGGGGTGGTTGTGCCGAAATTGGCATCCACTGAGGGGCCGGTGGCCTCCTGTAGTTGGCCTTCGATATATTGCTGCAGGGCCTGGCGCACGGTTCCTGTCACGCCGAGATAGACCTTCAGGCCGGTGGCCTCCAGGGTATCAGCGGCATTGGGACCCAGATTCCCGGTTATCACCGCATCCACTCCCGAGTTGGCTACCATTTGAGCAGCCTGTATCCCCGCACCACCGCTCATCATGGCGGCCTCGTTGTCGAGCACTTCCAACTCTTCGGTTGCGGGATCAACGACTACAAAGCATTGACACCGACCAAAGCGTGGATCAACCTCGGCGTCGAGATCAGGTCCGGTGGATGAAATTGCGATTCTCATAACGGTTCCTTTTTTGTTAAATTGGTTATTTCACTATTTGACTAACTAGTGGTCGCAGATATTCTGCCCCGCGATCAAGGTTCCCTTCAGATACTGCTCCACAAGTGCCTCTGGATGAGAACTGGGAGCCCCGACAGTCACCTGAATACCCTTCTCACTGAAGAGGCCAAGCGCTCTCCGCCCCATTCCGCCGGCTATCACCACCCTTACTCCCAACTCGGCCAACCAGTTCGGCAGGACTCCAGGTTCGTGGGGTGGCGGAGTATGCAGTTCCTTGTCCTTGATTTGACCATCCTCTGTGTCAATAATGGCAAACTGCTGACAATGGCCGAAGTGAGCACAAAGCACACCCTCTGCCAATGGAATAGCAAATTTCATATTTTTCCTCCTTTTTTCCCAAGGTTTTCATGAGTTCCAATAAGACACGCGTTAACAAGAATCATTCACATCGCCGCGTCTCCGTGTCCTTCCCTCTACACCCAGTGTCCCTCCACGTTAGCGTCTTTCGCATGTTCAAACTCGCCCCGGAGGTAAGCCTGGATGGCATCCTCTATTTTGCCGCTGACCCCGACAACAACCTTGATCCCTGCGGCCTGTAGGGTCTTGAACGCCTTGGGGCCACAGTTACCGGTCAGAACCACCTCCGGCTCGTGGTTCGCCACGTTCTGTGCCGCCTGAATACCAGCCCCCTGGGGTAAATTGAGGCTTTGCTGATTTTCGGCCACCTGAAAATCCATGGTCTCAGAATCCACGAGCAAGAACTGATTGGCCCTGCCGAACCGAGGGTCTACCTCTCCTTTTAGATCTCTCCCTTGCGCTGTCACCGCGATAATCATAGGTCATGTCTCCATAATTTCAGTGAGCTGCAGAAGTTATCTTATCTTCTGCTTTCTCCATTGCCCTGATCAAAGCCTGAGTTAAGTTCTCCAAAGCCTTTTTTGCCTCTGATGGGACTGGATCAATCACGAAGGGTGTCCCTGCATCGCAAGTGATCACCATCTTAGGGTCAATGGGGATGCGGCCCAAAAAGGGAACTCCCATTTCCAGCGCGGCTCTCTCTCCACCTCCCACCTTGAAGAGGTCGATCTTTTCGCCGCAGTGAGGACAGACCATGCCGCTCATGTTCTCCACAATCCCGAGCACTGGAATATTGAGCAGCCTGCTGAAATTGACCGCCTTTCTAGAATCCAACAAGGCCACGTCTTGAGGGGTGGTCACGATGATGGCGCCATCTACACTCTTGATCAGGTGGGCAACACTGAGAGGCTCATCCCCGGTTCCAGGTGGAAGATCGATCACCAGATAATCCAGATCACCCCAGTTCACATCCCCGAGAAACTGTTGAATCGCCCTGTGCTTCAAAGGACCTCGCCAGACGATGGCTTTGTCCGGATCTGGCGAGAGGAGTCCAGTGGATATGGTCTTCAAGCCCTTGAAGACCTTTATCGGCTCTAAGCCCTCTCCATGACTCACTAGAGGCCGGTTTTCCACCCCACACATTCTGGGGATGTCTGGACCGTGAATGTCCGCATCCAGGAGGCCCACTTCGTAACCCTGTAGGGCGAGGGAAGCGGCGAAATTTACGCTCACGGTGCTTTTTCCCACCCCACCCTTACCGCTCATCACCATGATCTTGTTGCGGATGTGAGACAACTTCTGCCCTAGCCTCGCTTCTTCATGGTCCTCCTTTTCTTTGGCAGAGCAAGTACTCCCAGTTTCACATGTATCGCATGGTTTGCTTTCATCACACTTCTCTTTTCCCATTCTCTTTTCCTTTTCCACATCTATATCCTTAGCCACTATCCCTCCTGCCCAGTTTCGATCTCGCTAAGTCTCTGCTCGATAGCGTTTAGTTCTTCCTGCAGCCAGGCGGCCTCTTCCTTGAGCACAGCCAGTTCGCCTTCCTGGGAATAAGACGGGCCGTAGTCTGGTTCCCACGGTCCGTAGTAACCTCCCCGCGGAGGAGGGTACATCCGCCCCCACCCAGTCATGCCGGTTGCCCCGCGGCACCATCCTCTGCCTCGACCCCGGCCGTAGCCCGGTCCGAAGAACCCGCGACGCCCCCTGGGCTCATAAGATCCAGATGGGTTGCACCGGCCACGTCCCCATCCTGTCATCGGACCCATCCCTGCAGGTCCTGTTCGATCAAATCCTGGCATGATTCATACCTCCTCTTTTAAGGCAGGTACCTCCTGCCCTGAAATCGTCTTTGCCTTCGTCTTGGCCTGCGTCCCTCTGGACAGCACCCCATTCCCGGGGTTAGCTGCCCATCCTTAAAAGCAGCCAAGGCATCATTTGCTTCACCTATGATGCCCCATATCACTTGGATACCCTGTGATCGAAAAAGATCTTGAAAATGCTTGTTCATCCCGCCGCTAATCACCACCTCCACGCCCTCCTTGCCGAGAACCACGGGGATCTGTTCAGGGTAGTAATCATCAGTTGCCAGAGTCTTCCTCCGGATTTCCTGGTGGCCACTGACCTCCACCACCATGACCCCCTGACTGTACCCAAATCTGGGAGAGACTCTCGTGCCATAAAGCATAATGGCCACTTTCATGATCGACTCCAACTGGCAAATCCCACAGTTCACCATTCTAAAGGGCAATACCTGTGCCATATGGGTGTTTCGGAATTAACTCATTGATATTGCAGGAAAATCTTGCAATGATAGCAATTCATTGGGTAGGTAAAAGAGAAAAAATGGTTGCAATACTGCAACTATCTATATATAATTATCAATGATATTAAGTTTTTATACTTTTTTGCATTTTTGCAACCAGATTGTCGACACGCAACGTTTTCTAAAATGTAATGAACGGCTGTCCGATAAACTGCTATAATTTATAGTTTCATTCCGCGAAGGATCTTGAGATTCTTCGCCCGCCTGCGTCGGACTCAGATTGACATTTCCGCCGAGGTTCTTTGATGTAGTTAAACTGAAGGATTGAGATATGGGCTATGACAATAAGAATGATATACCAACACAGGACGGTCCTTCTTGGACCCAGCTCATATTAGATAGTATCGCAGACGGTGTTTTTACGGTTGACCAGGAGGGCCGGATTACCTCCTTCAACAAGGCCGCCGAGATAATCACCGGTTTCTCAAAGGAGGAAGCTGTCGGTCAATACTGCCATGAAATCTTCAGGTCCAATCTGTGCTTTGAAGCGTGCGCCTTAAAACACACCGCCGAAACCACTGAAACTATCGTCAATCTAGAAGTCAACATTCTCAATCGAGACAATAGGGAGATCCCAATAAGTATCTCCACGGCAGTCGTCCGGGATGAAAGTGGCAATGCAGTTGGAGCTGTGGAGACCTTTCGAGACCTCTCCCTGATTAAGGAGTTGCGCAAGGAGATCTCCAGCAGCTACTCCTTCCAGGACATTTTGGGACGCTCCAAATCCATGCTAGACCTCTTCCAAATCCTGCCCGACATAGCCCAAAGTGACGCCACTGTACTTATAGAGGGAGAGAGCGGTACCGGCAAGGAGCTCTTTGCCACGGCGATCCATAACCTGAGCACCCGTAAAGATAGGCCGCTAATAAAAGTAAACTGCGCCGCCCTCCCGGAAACTCTGTTGGAATCGGAGCTTTTCGGCTACAAGAAAGGGGCTTTCACGGATGCAAAAAGGGATAAGCCTGGACGCTTCCGCCAAGCCCACAGTGGCACAATGTTATTGGATGAGATAGGTGACATGAGCAAGGGAACTCAGGTGAAACTGCTACGTGTTCTCGAGCAAAAAGAGTACGAGCCCCTCGGCAGCACCAAAACCGAAAGGGTTGACGTCCGCATAATCGCGGCCACCAACAGAGATCTGATGGAGATGATGCATCGCCGCGAATTTCGCGAGGACCTTTTCTACCGGATCAATGTGATCCGGCTCAGTATCGCCCCATTGCGTGAGCGTCGTGAAGACATCCCCTTGCTTATTGATCATTTCATGGAGCGTATTAATCTTAAGCAGTCCAAGCAGATAAAGAAGGTCTCGCCCTCAGCCCTGAGGATCCTTTTGAATTATGACTTTCCAGGAAATGTTCGTGAGTTGGAGAACACCATCGAGCACGCAATGATCCTGACCAAGGGAATTGAGATTCAACCCCGAAACCTTCCTTCCTATCTAACGGTCAAGGATAAGGAATTTCCAGCAGACTCCAACCTTCCTGAAGGACAAGAGCTTGCCGTCCTCGAGCAAGTAGAGCGCGACCTTATAGCCCGGGCACTAGAACGACACTCCGGCCGTACAGCCGCGGCTGCCAGAGAACTGGGCATTCACCGCTCGACCCTTTGGCGAAAAATAAAACGTTACGGGATTGCCATCAGATGACCAGCTTTCAACCGCACCTCATCATTAGGACTTGCCCTCTGCTGGCTGAGATGGTTGCAAAATTGCGGCGATTGTAACACGTTGATATAATGAAATTGAGGTTGTTTGACTCACAATGGGATAACTGCACACCAATTGAAGCTCCCTGTCCCGCTTTAGCGGGACTAAAGCGGTACAGGGAATCTTCGAAATGTAAGGAAGTGATTCCATTTTATTGTAGTTCGCTCGCTAACCCCGCAGCCCCGAAGGCGGGATCTCCGCTTCGCTCCGACAAGCTACGGGGAATGCGCTCGCTGTAGCATTTTCAACCTACGAGGAAACGGCATATGCACAAAACGGAAACAGGACTGGTCTATGGTGAGGTATATCTTAAGCACGAAACCGGCCACCGCCACCCGGAAAAGCCTCAAAGACTCACAGCTATCATTGAAACTCTTGAAGCGGCGGGACTTCTCGACAAACTTCTCCGGATAGAGCCTGCGCCTGCAGAAAGGAGCGTCTTGGAACTCTGCCACACATCCAGGTACATAGATGAATTTAAGAGTGCAGTGGAGCACTCCGATCCTTTTCTGGACACCCCAGAATGCATCTTGAGTCCCGCAACTTTTGAAGTTGCCCTTTGCGCTGTTGGGGGCGTGCTTAAGGGGGTAGACAAAGTGATAGAAGGCAAGGTGCGAAACTGCTTTTGCGCGGTACGGCCTCCCGGCCACCACGCAGGAAGCTACAGGGCCATGGGATTTTGCTTTTTTAACAATGTGGCCATCGCGGCACGCTACCTGCAGAAACAACACGCCATAGAACGAATTGCAGTAATCGACTGGGACGTCCATCACGGCAACGGCACCCAATACATGTTCGACAAGGATCCAACTATTTATTTCGTGAGCTTCCACCAAGACCCTTCCTCCTGCTATCCCGGCACGGGAAAGGGTTCAGAAATTGGATATGGTCAAGGGAAAGGATCTACCCAGAACTTCCCCATGCCTCCGGGTGCGGGAGAAGAGGAGTATCTAAAAGCCCTTGAAAAGGTTGAGCAAGCGATGGAAAAGTTCAGGCCTCAGTTTGTCCTGATCTCTGCTGGCTTCGATGCCCATATTGCAGATCCCTTGGCGCATGTAAGTCTCACTGCTCAAGGGTATGAAGAGCTGACCCGAAGGATTAAGAGCATCGCCGAGAGTTACGCAGAGGGTAGGCTTGTCTCCGTGCTTGAGGGTGGATACAACCTCGAGGCACTGGCAGAGTCGGTTGAGAAACATATACGAGTCCTCATGGAAGAGTAAACCTGGAGTAAACAAGCCCGGAGATTTTAGATTTGTCCTTCGGACTCCCACCCTTCGGGCGGGTTCCCGGTTTTAGAATGCAGATTGCAGATTTAAGAGCTCAGAACCTCACGGTCAAGAATGCATGCACCTCAATCTGAAATCATAAATCATACATAGACTGGCCCTGAGGACCAGGTTTTCTAGGATTACATAAAGGAGCATTCCATGACCGAACGCAGAACAAGAATTTTATTGGCAGTGGATGGTTCGGATCAATCTTTCGAGGCTGCACGTTATGTGAGCCAGTTGTTTGCACCCAACCGCATCGACGTGGTTCTTTTCCATGTGACTACTAAGATTCCAGAAAGTTTCTGGGACATTGAGGAAGACCCCGAATTGATGCTCGAGGAGGCCGCCCTAAGTGGTTCTGAGCACCAGCAAGGGAAGGAGATTCAGGAACTCATGGAAAGAGCACGTCAGCTATTTCTGGACCGGGGCGTGCCAGAGGACGCGGCAAAAGTCAAAATTCAGGAAAGGAAGGTGGGCATAGCAAGAGACATCTTTTATGAGTCACAACATGCTTACAACGCAGTAGTTGTGGGACGCTGGGGAATGAGTTTGCTGAAAGATTTTTTATGGGGAAGCATTGCCGATAAGCTCCTTGGACGTCTTACACATGTTCCCCTCTGCGTGGTAGGTGGAACCCCTCATGTTGGTAAAATACTTGTGGGCTTCGATGCTTCCGAAGGAGCGATGAGAGCCGTAGATTACGTTGGCACCATGGTGAGCGCATATCTGGAGGTCACCCTCTATCACGCGGTCAGAGCACTTGATGAGGAGATATCCCATAAGGCTGAAGAATCCATGAAGTCTGTTTTCGAGAAAGCCACCGGTCGTCTGCAAAATGCTGGCTTTCGTCGCAACCAAATCATCGCGAGGACAGCGACGGGAGTACTCAGTCGGGCCGGAGCTATTATCCAATACGCTCTGAAGGGTGAATATGGGACCATTGTTGTGGGGCGAAGAGGTCTTTCGTACGTAGAAGAGTTCCCTATGGGCCGGGTAAGCAACAAGGTCATTCATATGGCTCGGGAATTGGCCGTTTGGGTGGTGAGCTAGGAAACTGCAAAACTACGCTGATAACATGCAGGAATGCGTTACTTGATATTGCCCCGATGACTGCGCTAGAAAGGCCGGTGTGGGCTGCGATAATGTTCTTTGTCGAGCAGCTCGCACCGGTCCAGAATGCCACCCCTGCATTCTCTTCACGCCTTTTAATTTCATACCTGTATCATTTTCGACTCAAAGCAATGGTTTCTAACTAGTTTCCATCCGGAAACCCCTCCATGTCATTCTGAGCGAAGCGAAGAATCTCCGCGGATCCTGTAACTATGAGATTCTTCGTCGCCTTGCTCCTCAGAATGACACCCATAAACGCGGTTTCCGGATGGGCACTAGTTA
>CBFDBW010000132.1:0-7455 GCA_965603145.1 uncultured Syntrophobacterales bacterium | reverse complement strand
AAGTGCCTCTTTAATCTTTTCTCTAAACAACCGAAGCGTTTCGCCATAGTCGGCAGTGGAAAACACTGCGGAGCCGGCAACGAACACATCGGCACCGGACCGGGCCACCTTCCCTATGGTTTCTGCGTTAATACCCCCGTCCACCTCCAGTTCCACCGCCAACCCTCGCTGTTCAATAATCTTCCGGAGGGCCTCGATCTTCGGAATCACTGCCTCAATGAACGCTTGCCCCCCAAATCCTGGATTCACCGTCATGAGGAGAACTTGATCCACTTGGTCCAAAATATGTTCTATAGACACCAGGGGTGTGGCCGGATTAAGGGTTACAGAAGCTTTGGCACCAAGTTCTTTGATCCGCTGTATTGTCCGGTGGAGGTGGGGCAATACTTCCGCGTGCACACCAAGGATGTCCGCCCCTGCTTCGACAAAATCCTCTAGGTACAGATCCGGCTCACTGATCATGAGATGCACATCCAAGGGCAAATGGGTGCTACGACGCACAGCCTCTACCACCAGCGGTCCTATGGTTATGTTGGGAACAAAGTGGCCATCCATTACGTCCACGTGGATGTAGTCAGCACCCGCAGCGGTCGCTGCGGCGACTTCTTCTCCCAGTCGACTAAAATCAGCAGACAGAATTGAAGGCGCTAGTTTCTTCATCGTCCTCTCCGTTACTCCTCTCGTGGAAGGGTTGCAGGTTCGTCGCCACCGGAAATAAAACGAAGCCTTAGCATGTTCCCCCAGTCAAAGACATTAGCTTTCAGCCTCTGCACTATACCATCCACAAGAACAATCACCTCTTCAGGAGCCTGAGCCCACACCAGCCAATCCAACCGGTCGCCTGGCCGATGAATCTTGCTGTAGGAGAGCACATCTTCCCCAGCCTGGTTCCGGCTGAGAGCAACCTCCTTCTTGAAATAGCCCGGCTCCATTTGATAAGTGATCCACCACAATTTGGCCTGTGGTCCTTTGGGTCGCGGTACCCGATTCACCGTCAAGATTATGGCACTATCCCCATCCGCCCTATACCCTGCCAATGGGTTCTGGCCAACAATGGTGTTGAGAGGCTGTCCCGGCCGGTGGATTTCCTTGACCGCCGGCGCTACGAGCCCCAATCCATCCAGGATTCTCAGGGCCTGCCCCATAGTTCGCTGGCGTAGCTCAGGCATCGCCACCGCCAAGGATTTGGGACCATCGCTGATGAGAAAATCAACTGACTCTCCCCGCTCAATCTCTTGAAGGGCTTCTGGGCGCTGAGTAACGATGGTATCCCGTGGATACTGTGAGGAAGGAATGCGGCAGATCCCACCCAGGTGGAGCCCATTTTGCGAGAGAACCAGCTTGGCCTCACGCATTCTTGTCCCCACCAGATTTGGAACCCGCACCCTTCTGGAGCCCCGAGAGATAACCACCTTCACATCCCGATCACGCTTCAACCAGGTTCCGGAAACGGGGTCCTGAGAACCGATGAAGTTCTTGGGTACAGTCTCACTCCACATGAATCCACCCACCTTGATGTTCAGCCCCAGAGAGGTGAGAAGATCCAAAGCATATACGGTATCGTGCCCTACCAGGTTGGGAACCAGCACCTCTTCCTCACTCTGAATGATCCACTTACTGGTGAGGTAGAGACTGCAAACCAGTGCCCCCAGAAATACGGCTGCATAGATTCCAAACCTGAGTAATTTATTCAATATGGCCATCGATCATGCACCATACCGTAATCGAGAAAAGAAGGCAACGCCGTGGAGGCACTAAGCATGGGGCAAGGAGTTAACATGCTATTGGCGTCGAAGTCGGGCTGCGAAAAAGCCATCCACCCCATGCTTGTGGGGCCACGTCTGCAAAGCACCCACTCGGTTCACCGCGCCACCACATCCTGGTGGTAAATAGGGCCGGGCCGATTCCAGATGATAGTCGGGATGATCACTCAGAAAACCCTGCAGCGTTGCCTCATTTTCCTCGGAACTCACAGTACAGGTAGCATATACCAAAACACCATCAGGCTTCAGCAGGGGAGCAAGCCTGCTCAACATTTGCCTCTGTACCAGATGTAACCGGTGAAAATCCTTGGGCCTCACTTTCCACTTGATGTCAGGGTTGCGTCTCAGCACCCCCAGCCCGGTGCAGGGCGCGTCCAGCAAAATCCGGTCAAAACAGCGTTGCTCCGAAAATGGTTTCAGCTCGAGTACATCCATCTCCACTGGTTCAATACTGGAAATCTGTAGCCTTTTGGCATTTTCCACCAGGCGGGTCAATTTCCAGCCCTGGTTGTCCAAAGCTGTTATTTTGCCTTGGTTTTCCATAAGTTGGCCCAGATGGGTGCTTTTTACCCCAAAACCTGCGCACGCATCCAAGACGTGCTCTCCGGGCTGGGGCTGGACTAAATGGGCAATCAATTGAGACGCCTCATCCTGCACCTGAAACTCTCCACTTCTATATTGGACAAGAGAAGAGATATCAGTGCGAATTGACCTCAGATGAAGCACACCAGGGGCTAGGTTTCCAGATTCTACGGAGAAACCAAGATCTCGTAAAGAACCGGCCAGTGCCTCCACCGTCGTTTTCAGGGTATTGACTCGAATGCTCGTTGGAGGGATTTGGTTGCCGGCAGCGCAGAAAGCTTCAGTTTCTTCATATCCGAGGGTGGCTAGCCAGCGTTGGACCAGCCAGGCGGGGTACGAATACAGGATTGACAAACGGTGTTCAGAATTTCCTTCAAGTTTTGCTTCTTGAAGAATCTTACTCTGGCGGGAAATGGCACGCAAAATCCAATTTACAAAGCGAACCACATGCTGGGGCTGACTTGTTTTTGCAAGTTTCACAGCCTCGTTCACTGCAGCTGCTGCAGGAATCCGATCCAGAAAGAGCAACTGATAGGTAGCGAGCCGCAGAATTACTCTGACCGGCAGGGCTATTTTGTCTGGCTTTATTGTAGCCTGCTGGTCAATAATCCAATCCAATCGTCCCTGCCAGCGAAGCACTCCATAGACAAGTTCGGTGACCAGGGCACGATCGCGGGGATCCAGGTTCGGATGTTCCTTGAGATAAATATCGAGGAGAACGTCAGGAAAAGAGGCGCGGCGGGCCACCTGCAGCAGGGTGTGCATAGCGATGGCCCTGGGCGTCATGACTCTGAAGTGTCCAAAAAGTGACGGATCGCACCTTCCACTTCTGCCAGCGGCAACCCGGTATTGAAGCAAGGACCATATGGTCGGCGATTAAAGATACCATAGATAGGCAGCGGGTACGTATCTTGTATTCCACTGGTAAGATCACGTTCACAGGCCACGGCAATAATCAGCCGCGGTCGTTTCTGAACCACTATGCGCCGGGCAATGGTACCACCGGTGGCCACCGCTAACTCCACATTATACTTCCGCGATACTTCCAGGAGTTCCTTTATGGGGCATTGACCGCAACCCTCACAGTTCTCCACGTTCCCGGTAATCTTGACCCTGCAATTGTGGTTTTGCAGGCAGTGAGGCATGAGAAGGAGTAGCCGAGCTGGAGACACACGCAGGTCTTGAGCCAGAACCAACTGATTGTTTATGGCAACAAAGGAATGGCTTATCTTCTCCCTGGAAAGGCCAAAAACCTTGCCCATCACAACAAGCAACGGAAAGAGTACCTTAACGACCGCACCGCGGAGTTTCCTGGAGAGGAAAAGATCACGACCAGCTAAAATAGTTAAAATCAATAGGAGCGAACCGGCAACTACCGCAAAAACAACCAGACCCAATATCCCGGCTAGTAGGGCTGGAAGATACGGGTGGATGTTCCGTAATCCGACATTGGGCACCCACCAGAGTAGATATGCCAAGCCGCCAAGTATAATGCAGGTCACCGCCAGCAGCCCGATGAAAATCCTCTTCTGGGGCGTCTCCGAAACCTGGCCGGCCTCGACCAGTGAATCCTCCGTGGAAGTCAGCTTCTCTTTTCTGTCTAAAACTTCATTCACCGAGCTTATCCTCCACCTGGAACTGATGTCCTCTCAGAAAATCGGTTACTGCAAGGGGGCGACCCCCCTCCAACTGTAAGGTTTCAATGAGCACCGCACCTTCTCCAGCGGCCACCTGCAATCCATCTTCTGCCGCTGCAATCACTGTGCCCGGCTCGGCTGTACTCGAAATAGACAAGGCACGACAACCAAAAAGTTTCAATCGTTTTCCCTGCCAAGAGGTGAAACCACCCGGCCAGGGATCCAAACCGCGAATACGGCAACAGATTAGCTCTGCATCCTCATGCCAATCCACCCTGCCATCTTCCTTGGCAAGCATGGGTGCGCCGGTAGCCTGGGAATCATCCTGTGCCTGGGGCTTGAGAGTACCCTTCTCCAGCATCGCCAGAGTTTCCAGCAGCAACTTGGCCCCTTCCGCGGACAATTTGTCATGAAGGCTCCCGGCCGTGTCTTCTGGCTGGATTAACACCTTTCGCTGCAAGAGGACATCACCGGTGTCCATCCCGGTATCCATTAGCATAGTGGTCACTCCGGTTTCGGCTTCCCCCCGAATCAAGGCCCAGTGAATTGGTGCAGCCCCCCGGTATTTGGGCAACAACGAGGCATGGACATTCACCGCCCCCAAAGGGGGTATCCCCAGGATCTCAGCTGACAGCAGCTGACCATATGCTACCAGTACAATGCAAGCAGGGGCCAGTGCAGCAATGCGTTCAATTGCCTCTGGGCTCTTCACTTTTTTCGGCTGGTAAACCGGCAGACCTCTTTCCTGGGCCAGCTGTTTCACCGGCGAGGACACTACTCTCCTGCCGCGTCCCCTGGGCCTGTCCGGCTGGGTTACCACCAGCAATATTGGAGCTCCTGCATCGAGCAAAGCCCTTAAGCTGGGCACCGCAAACCCAGGCGTACCCATAAAAATCAAGCTTGGTAGATCGTACACCCTTAACCCTCTAGCCCCATGAAAGGCAGAACTGATAGCAGAGCACCGCGGCCTTAATGCTGCTCCTTTGCCTTTTTTTTCCGCAACCTCCTTTTAACCAGATCACGTTTCAACTTGCTCAAGCGATCGATGAACAGGATACCATTCAAATGGTCAATCTCATGCTGGAGTACCACAGCCAACAGACCCTCAGCCTCTATCTCCACCTCTTCTCCATTGAGATCGAGGCCCCGTACCGTGATTTTCTCATGTCGTTTTACTTCAGCCTGGTATTCCGGCACACTCAAACACCCTTCCTCAATGATCACCTCCCCCTCGGCGGCAACAATCTCAGGGTTGGCCAGTACGATAAGCTCTGATTCAGGTCTGCGCGGAGCTATGTCGGCCACCAGCAGTCGCTTTGCCACACCCACCTGAGTGGCTGCCAAACCGATACCTGGTGCATTGTACATGGTTTCCGCCATATGATCGGCTAATTTGATCACATCCTCATCAATACTTGTGATGGGTTCGGCCGGCTGACTCAGTACCTTCTCTGGATAGGTGCAAACGTGAAGAATCGCCATTGGTTGGCTCCAATCAGCTATAGGGCAAACAACGTCTCTCTACTCATATAATAGCCTTTTAATATATCGCAAAAGTCAATAAGCATCAATGCTCTCCAGCAAAGAGACTGCTCTTTTTGCGACCCAAGCAATGTGGCGAGGGCTAAGAATCCCTCGCTGCTGCTACTTGCCCATTAAAGGAACACATGCTAATAGTGCAACTGATGATGTAAATCACCATTGAGCTCGAAGTGTGCCTCATCTAGGTTGCCAGCGCCGAGCCCAAGTCTGCAATTGGGGTTTGCCATATGCCCGGATCAGAGTTTGCTATTCAGGAAAGGAAAATGACTGGAACACCGCTAGGGATTGTCGAATTTCATGGTTATGTAGAGAGTCTACCTGCCCTCCTGGAACTGCTCGAGGTAGGACAACACCTGTCCTCCGTTGAAAGGGTCGTCATCAAGCCCAACCTGGTCAACACCTCTCGCCCTCCCGTAACCACTCCGGTGGAGCTGGTGGCCGCGATAGTCGACTATGTGCGGAATGTAAGCAGTGCTAGGATTGTAGTGGCAGAAGGGTGTGGATCACCTTTATACGACACATACAGGCCGTACCGTAAACTGGGCTACGTGGAGTTGGCTGATTCAAGAGGGATCGGTCTGGTCGATCTCAACAATGCCGAACTCTTGAAGCTCGGCGACAGCCGGTGTCGCCTCTATCCGCAGTTCATGATGCCCCGTGTGGTAATGGAGTCTTTTTTAATATCGGTACCTGTACTCAAAAGACATTCCCTGGCGAAAGTCACCCTGACCATGAAAAACATGATGGGCTGCGCCCCTCCCGAACACTACGGCGGCTTGGTCTGGAAAAAGTCCAAATTCCACAAAAACTTGCACCGTTCTATTTTTGAAATGAATCTCTACCGTACCCCCGACCTCACCATCCTGGACGGAAGTGTGGGGCTGGCGAGGTTCCACCTGGGAGGGCCGAAATGCAAGCCTCCGGTGAGAAAGCTGGTGGGTGGCTTCGATCCCGTTGCAGTGGATAGCCATGGTGCCGGGCTTCTTTGCCTGGATTGGAGGAAAATAAAACACATAGCCCTGGCGCACGGCGTGCTTGGAGATGCCGAAGCAGGACCAGTCTCCATCTCCGAGGCAGTTAACCTTTAATGGACGTGTTCATTAGAGAGTGCAGGGAACGTGCGAGAGATAGGCTACTCCCCTCGGATCATCACCAGCAACATTTTGAACCTCTCGGCAGCATGCAAAGCGTGGGGAACATGAGCCGGCATGATCAGCATTTCTCCGCTCTTGACCTCATGGGGCTTGCCGCCGATGGTAATCTCTGCCCTCCCATCCAAAATGTGCACCACCGCATCGAAGGGTGCTGTGTGTTCACTCAGCCCCTGCCCCGCAGCAAAAGAGAAGAGAGTGATAGTGCCAGTGTTTTTCTTAAGCAAAGTTTTGCTAACCACAGAACCGTCTGCGTAGGCGACATGATCCGCCAGGTTAAAGACCGCACCCTTTGGAGCTCCTGCATTCTCCATCATCGCAACCTCCTCTTCCCACGAATGGAACACCCTCTCCACCCTCTGGAGCGAGAGAGGTCCGCTGAGGGGGATTCATAATTCAGGCCCAATGTGTCCATGCTTTGTCTGACAGATGACAGTTTTGAGCCCTTTCCCCCTGAGGACTCTGTGGACTTCCAGGCTGTCACAATCGAGTTCAATTGACACTTTGTTGCTCATCGTTCTTACCAGATTTTGTCCAAAATTCGCTTCAGGGATTCAAAGTTTTTGAGAGCCCCTTTTTTATGGCCGAAAGGGATATAAGCCAGCGATTGCATGAGGGAAACCGATATGCTTATGATCAAACCGCGTCTGATTTACTTTTTACCGCAAAGGATCCGATCCTCTTCCAGTATTTTTTCTGTTTCGGATTATGATTCAACTAGGTCTCTTGGCCTCCACCAAGCAGTCCATGCGCTCGCCATCTCTCACCTGCTTCACTTCC
>CBFDBW010000131.1:0-7460 GCA_965603145.1 uncultured Syntrophobacterales bacterium | reverse complement strand
TCTCCTACTGCGGCTTGTTCCAATCACGTGTTGAATCTTGTCAGGCACGATTAAAATAACCTTTTTCATTACTCACCTTTGTTTCTCCAATTTGCTTCAAGTATTTTCTTACAATCCGTAGGTCCCCGTCATCATCCTCACTACCCGGTCAATATCTTCCCTCGATTTCAGCCCTGGTATTCCAAACTGCAGGAACAGGTCAGAGAAAACACTGTTCATGTACTGCAATTCTGTTGACGTTGGATCATATCCGGGGGAACTCTCCAAGAACTGTGCAGAAGCGCAACTCTGAACTAGGTCGAGCAGGTATAGGGCGATTGCCCCCATCTTTTCGTAGTTCAATTTCTCCGGCGTGTCCGTGGGCATGTGGTAGTGCTCCCACCTGCCGCAGGAAAGAAAAAGATAGGGAACATCGTTTACTCTGAATATGTGATGGTCGCTCATGTCTCCAACATATGAATTCAGGGTGGGAACGATTCTGATCCTGGTGTTCTCGGGCGTAGATTTAATCACGTTTTCCAGGGCTGAATGGCTTTCCATCCCCGTAATGAACAAGAGATCTTCGAATCCTGGTATAGGCACATCATGGCCAACCAGATCGAGAATGACGGCACAGGCAATCTCTTCAGTTCTCTGCCTGCTGAAGAAATATATGGACCCCATTGCATCTGTCATGAAATATGGCGGCTCCTCCGCATCGAAAAAGGCGATTATCAAGTCCCGATCCAACGACACTGACCTGAGTTTCTCAACTACTGCAAGGACAATGGCCACTGCCGAAGCATTGTCGTCAGCACCCGGAATTGGTCCGCAGGTGTCGTAGTGGGCTCCAAGCAGGATTGGATCACGATCTTTTGCGCTCCCCTGAATTCTACCTATGAGGTTAACGAATTCTGCACCAGAGCCGCCGTAAGGGAGTTCATAGGAATCATCTCTGTAGGGCCTGATGCCCAGTTCGGTCATTCTATCTATAAGATAATTCCGAGCAGCACGGTGCCCCTCGGACCCAACCTGTCTTTCTCCATGCGAAGTCAGTCTCAAAACATCATTTTTTAACGTGTCCATGTGAGTGTCTCCAATCCGCAATCAAAGAATCTAAAAGTAAGCGGTAAGCAGTAAGCAGTGAGCGGTAAATCGAAGAAATCGTTCGAATCGCGGCTGAAAGCCGCTCCCACAGGAGAATCTCTGTCTTTTGTCTTCTGTCCTCTGCCCTTCTCCCCTTTTCTCGCCTGTCTCGCTTTTCTCGCATTTCTCGCCGGCGAACGTAGTGAGCTCCCTCCCCTATTCATCTTCCATCATAATCTGCTCATCTTCCTCGATCAGAATGTCATATGGGGGAAACTCTGCTCTTGCCCTGATAACCTTCCAGACCAGGAAACCTACCCCCACGAGGAGTAAGAGACCTAAGATTTTCATGCTACGCCCTACCTTCTTTCGAGGTAATAAACTGGGTAATATTGCTGCCCTCCACCAATTTACAACAAATGACAGCGAAGCATAATGACCTAATGACGCCGAAGGCAAATGACCAATGCCAAATGTTCAATCCGCAATCTACAATCTGAAATCTAAAATCTTCAATCTCCACCCTGCTCCATGCGTTTTTTGGCAAACACTCGAAGAACTTTACCCGCGTAGCGTCGGCTTTCAGCCGGGATCGGCAGCCCCTGGCGTAGGATCTCGGGCCCGCAGTTATAGCTGACAAGCGCTTTCCACGGGTCTTTGAACTCTTTGAGCATAGCTAGTATGTAACGTACTCCACCGTCGATATTCTCTGCTGGGGACCATGGGTTTTCCACACCCAAATCGGCTGCGGTTTCAGGCATCAGCTGCATCAGCCCCATGGCACCAGCCCTTGAAAGAGCTTGAACGTCATAGTTGGACTCGCATTTGATGATGGCATGGATAAAATCGGGATTGACTCCATAGAAATGAGCCTTTATTGCGACGATGGGATCAATTCTTTCCCTGCTCATTCGGTTTCTTATGCTGGCAGACCGCCTTCCCACGTAATGCTTGGTGACCTTGATCCGCCGACACAAGCGCTCGCGCTCCGTCTTCATTTGGGCGAGAGATGTCTGTTCTTTTAATGTAAGTTGATTGCTCGAGCCGAGAGTGGCAAGCCTGGTCTCCAGAGCAAACAACCTGGTGATGTAAGCCGAATGCAGAACTTCGCTCACAGAGGGATCGGCCCCCGCCGTGAAAGACACCAATTGGCAGAGCAGAGATCCGACTAATAGTAGAAGTCTGTAATTAGGTCTCATGGCCTTGGCTCTGGTGGAGATGGTCCAGATTGAAACGAACTCTAAAAGGAATACGGTCGAATGTTCTGTGAGTGCCCTTTACCACAACCAGCCACAGGCCACGGGAATCCTTCTCATATCTGGCCTCCAAAGATATGAAATCCCTCACATCATAGCCGGACTTCCTCAATGCCTTTTCCATGCCCGCAATCAGGGCGGCATCGACCTGCAGGGGCAAAAGCAGAATCATTTGGTAGTGGCCTTTGCCGAACATGACGTTGGCGAGCTCAATGTACTGGCTCGCCGCTGACTCACTAGAGATGATACGTGACCTTGGGCTGAGGCCATCCAGATGGTTTATCGGGCTTAGGTAAAGTGTTTGGAAGTCCACCTCACCAACCAGCTTCCTTCTCCTGCGGTCACGAATGAAGAACCTACCGCCCAGACCCCGAAGAGAGTTTACGTAGGCCTGAAAGCCCAGATTAACTCGGTAATTGGCAGTGATTGTCGGGAAGGAGCCCAAATGCTCACCTTTTTCGCCCACCAGGGCCATGCCGCTGCGAACCATCGAGCTGTCGACCCGATAGACTCTTGAGATTACAGTGGGCTTTTTCTTTGACGATACCTTACTGATACGTTCTGGACTGCTTTCAATGGTCACTTTGACAGAAACCTGTTTCGGCGGAGGTTGCGGTAGCGGCTCTTTTGCTCGTTTTTCCATGGACAGCAACGTCGGCTCGGGCACCACAGACCGGTCACTCCACAGGAACCCCAACATCAGTCCCGCAAAACATGCCAGGATCATGAGAAGGCTATTTCTCATTTTTTTCACTACCAGAATTCGAGTTGAGGATCTTCAAGGCCTCCAGATGCCTGGCGTAGATCTCTTTCAGGGCCTCGAGGGGGATATATTTCTCATTCATTGAAACCTTGCCACTTACCTCCGGTTGTGGACTCCCCTTCTGGGATATCAGAACATCTTGCATCTTCACCTCTGGCACCACGGATCCGTGGGGTTGGGTCTTTTGGACAACTCTTTCATGATCCTCACCATTTTCCCGCACTTTTTCATCTTGCTGTAGAGCCGTTTCTTCCTTTGCATCACTTATCTTGTGCTCTGGTTGTTCCAAGATAGCCCTTGCCACCTGCCTCGGCGTAGCCAATGAGTGTTGCCCCGCTTGCTCTGTATTGGCCAAGGGCTCAGGGGCTTTCACCAGTGAGATGACCGCCTGCCAGAACTCGGAGAGTTGTGAGCCCGCTTTACTGGTCATGGCCGGGTTGGAAATCAGATACATGGCCGCCAACACAACCGTGGCCATAAACCAAAACTGGGATGTTTTATCCTTCATGGCATATCTCCTATCTCTGGGAACTTGAAGAGCTCTTAGAGGATCTGTGACTCTTGTAGCTGAAACTAACGTTTTCAATCCCCGAGTTCTGACACATCGAAATGACTTCGAGCACCAGACCATGGGGGATGTCCTTGTCCACCCTCAAAGTCACCTTGCCAGGTGAAAGGGTTTTCAGCTGCTGAGGTAGCTCAGAAAACTCGATCTTCTTCTTATTGACAAAGTAGGCCACATCGTCTGTTTTGTGGCTTTGGGATTTCATGGTGATGGATACAGCTTCAAACCGCGTCACTCCTGCACTGCTCTTTTTTTCAATGGAGGCAAGGTCCACCTGGGGCAGGGTTTTTTCGGGTGATTCGTTGAAATACGCTGCTAGCATTTGATTGTAGAGCAAGAAAATCCCCATCAGCAGGCAGAAAACGTCAAAGAAAGGTGTGGGTAGTTTCATGTCTTCACCTTATCGTCCCTGGGGCAGAAGAATTTCAGCAGAAAGGCAAGCATGGCCAGAGTTACGCCCCAGATGGAAGAACCCAGGGCCTGTGCCACCAAGCTGCTCATATGATTGATTGCCACCTCCACCCCTTTAGACATGGTGAGGCTGCCCATGGCTTTCGATAAAGAGATCATGGTCCCGGTGACCCCGAGCATGGGTCCGAGTTCCTGAACGAGACGGAGTTTGTCGCGGGGGTTCGAACGGAGCAACCAGAGTTCAAGATACTCGAGCAAGATGAATACGGACAGTCCGACCAAATATAGAGTTAAAGGTACAAGTCCCACGGATACGATACCAACGCTTTCATAGATGCTTCGGCCTGCTTCCGCCATTAGTTGCCATGCCGCACCTACAAAACCGCTTTCAATGAAAATGCGATGAAAGAAGAAACCGATCAGCAAGCCGGCCACTACTTGCAGTAGCCTTAGCAGAAAACCTGTAAACCAGTAGGAGTCGTTTGCAACTCTACTTGGCCACATGGCGTTGTCCTCCCTGGTTGGTCAATACGAAAAACCTCTTGCCGGCAAAAAAGCCATTCGGATCGAGGATGATTCCATTTTGCCTTAGAATAACCACGAGGAAAGAGGCGGGAATCTGCTGGGCATCGAACGCGGGGTCGCTGACAAAAAGCCTTGCTTCTGAACTGATGACAGAGAGTTTGATTTCTCTGTCCATGAACCTCAGGATCTCCCTCTGTAACAGCGGTTTTGGCGCCCCAGAGAGCCACATTCTCACCACCTGAACGCTTGCGGCATCCCGCTCAGCCTCCCAGGTACTCTTGAGAAAGGGAAAATCCCCTGCCCAGGCCCCACGGGGTAGCAAGGCGAAAATGATTAGAAGCAAAAGTTTTTTCTTCATGGACCTACCTCCCCTCTGAAAACCTCGGATATTTCGTGAATCTTCGTCGCGAGACCGTGAAGATGAGCGTGCCACCGGGTCGACGATTGCGGAATGCGCATTGCGGAATGCGGATTGAAAATTTGCTGAAAAGCTCGTGAGAACCAGAGAACAAATGGCGAAATCTGAACTGTAAGTTCAATATCATCAATTGTACTCAAAAATCTAAGATCCGAAATCCAAAATCCAAAATCGAAGCCGAGGCGTATTTGAAAGTACGTCGCAGGATTCAAAGCCCGAGGACGCCAGGAAGGGTGCTCATATCTGCGGTCGTAGCAGACGCTTCATGAAACATCCGGGGTTAATATTGCCCCTTCCGGATACGATCCAGAATCTGCCTGCTCGGAGCGCCGGGGGAACTTGAAAGAACCACCCCCGTCCCGCCCTGACTGCCGGAGGTCTCCAGTCGTACCTCTTGGCTGATTTGCCTCCGTTTCTTGAGAGCATCTTTGATTGCTCTGGGCTTGCTGAAAAACTGACCGTTGCTGAGTGGCCCTTCCTCCAACCGTTGTAGAACCAGTCGTGCCATGACCAATTCTGAGTTTATCTGAAGCTCGCTTCGTTCTTGCTTCAGCAGCTTTTCGATGTTCACCAATTGAAGGAAGGCGTTCTCCAGATCAGCCTGGACTTCTGTCAGTTGTTGGGCAGAGTTTTGGGCCCGGGACATTCCGGGTGTGAGTGTGATGTAGCTGCTCACCAAAAGAGCTTCCAGCCCGACAATTTCCTGTCTGACCACCCCCGTTGCCCCTTGCTTGAGCCCGTCGAGGATACCAACCGCCTGGGTCATGAATCTGCCCATCTTCCTCCGATACTGATTAAAGGTGGCCCCAGCAACGAAAACCCCGCCACCGCTTGCAATCTCTTCTTTGAGCCGCCCAATTTTTGGGATGAGACCATGGAGGGTATTCAAGTAGATCTGGACTTCCTTGCTCTCCTGGGAATTGAGTTTGGCCATTGTTACTTGCAGATTCGCAGCTAATAGCTGGCGTTTGACCGGATTGACCTCCGCTTTGAAATAGTTGAAGTCTTTATCCAGGGCTTTTAGCAGGGATTTTCTGCTCTTTGAAAGAATTTCGCCTTGTTTTTCCATGGCGGTCATCTCATTGTCTATGGCGTTCATGATCTCCCGGATGACCTCGCCTGATCGTTCCACAGATCTGGCAGGTTTCGGTAAGAATGCCATCGACAGGGCTAAGAATAGGGTTATGAACAGATATCTTTTCATGGCATCCTCCTGGGATTTTCAAAAAGGGTTTTTACTGGTTGTGGCAGGGACCGGTTCAGGCGGGGTGATTTACCTTTGAGCTTTTCTGAAATCGCTATTAGTACGGAGAACTGGTCAGAAAGGTCGGCCTGCTGGAATCGGTCCAGTTCGTCTCGAATGTTGGAGACCGTACTGTGGAATTTCTTATCCTTACCAGCCTTGAGCCAGCACACCGCAGCTGCGCCAAGGCAGGAGAGCCTGAAATGGCTGGCCGGGGCGCCTTTCTCTTGCAGATCTGCGGCCTCGTGAAAAAAGGATGCGGCCTCGGCGTATTTCTTTTTCCTTTCAAGTTTCAGGGCAAAGAGCACGAGGGACTTTACATCGGTTTCCTTTGCCACCATAAAATCATCTGCTACAGATAGATTATGGGGAAAGGAAATCACAGTGTGCCCCTCCACGTAGTTCTCGCTCAATAGCGAAGACATCCGATTATCTTCTCCACTGGGTGGGTAGAGCGCCATCTCCTGGTTGGTTGGGGTCGAGGCGCAACCGCCAAGTGCAAAAATAAAAAAGATAAGTAAGAGCTTTTTAATCATGTCACGCTCCTTTCATTGTGGGATGCTTGGTTTCTCCCATGCTCATTCCTGCGCTAGCCCTGTAGGGATGAAGATCGTCTTTCGGCTGAGTACGGCCCCGATTCGCACGGAAAGGACACCCCTTCCAATTGTATTTTGCTACCAAGGTATCAGAGGGATTTGACAGATCAGGTCAATTGGATGGATTTTTTTTGAGGTAGGTTGGAAAGAAAGGAAGCGGTAAACGGTGAACGGTAAGCAGTAAGCGGTAATTCTACAATTTAAAATCTACAATCTTCCCCATTCTCTATGCCCTGGGCCTTGCGCCCCGTGCCTTACGCCTTTTGTCTCACTTAGCTTGGTCCGACCCCAACCCCAGCTCAACCCCGAATCCATGATGACGGATGGCGGTTCGTAACTAAGGAAAGGCTTGACTATTGCCATTTTGTTGTATAGTATGTCCACGTTTCATGGACATACTATGATTTCAATTGGAGTGTAATCCGTTGAACGCCATTGCACAGATGCGGCGGAACGTTGGCGGCGAGGTATTTGACTACCAGGTCCTGCTGGACGCGTTAGCAGGATACCGCAAGCCTCGGGACAGAATTACCAGGCTGCTAGCCAGCGGGGCGATCATGAGGGTCAAGAAGGGGCTGTACTGTTTCGGTGAGGCCTTTCGCAGGTAACCGCTCAGCC
>CBFDBW010000130.1:0-7461 GCA_965603145.1 uncultured Syntrophobacterales bacterium | reverse complement strand
TACCCTTGGGCACCAATCCCAGATCTGTCAGCACTTTGACACGATCCTTTGTTACCACTGTGGCCGCCCACATAACCGGGGTGTCTTTTTCACCAAAATCCGCCAGGGCCGCCTTGGCAAGATCCAGAGCAATCTCATTATCAGAGCGGCCCTCAACCGGGATGTTCATCCTGGTGGACACAGCCCTGAGTTTGGCCCCGTCCTTGACGGTATAATCCTTTGCTTTGCCCTCAGCCATTTTTAGCATTGTGTGGGCCAGGTGTCTGGCGTGGCCGGAATGTGCTGCTGTGCCTGCAGCAATCGCCCGATCCAGACCTCTAGCCACCATTACATCCGCAGAGGCGCCGCAAATAGCTTTATCAGGGCCGTCCCCGAATGGATCAATGCGGCATGGGCCCTGCAGGCAGTGCCGGCAGCACAGGCCGGTATCACCGAAGCCGCATTGCGGCTGCATGGCCTCATAACGATCCCAGACAGTAACTACATTCATGCTCTCTGCCTTGGCGATCATCTGCTGGACCGCCGGGTCAGTGCTCTTGTTTGAGTTGCCATTGTCGCCAGCCATAATCATTCCTCCTTGTGAGCCTGAAGGGAAATAAATCTATCTATTTATGTTATTTGAAATTATGCGGCAGTCGCCGCTAATGGTCACAGAAGCGCCGGGTCAATCTAGCGAAGTAGTTTCCGAAGGACTGAATTTCTTGGCCTGAAAAATAAACGCTCCGTCGGCCTTTGCCGGAATTTTGGGTTGCGGAAGCAGATTTACTGATGTGCAGCCACATAATTATCTTCAGATAGCCGAGTGATTTGTTTCGGTGTGTACTCATTAGTAGAACGAAATCTTGAGATATGAGGCTAGCTCTGAACTATTCTGGGAGTTAATTTTGTATGCCCACTAAGGGAATATGGTCTTTGAATGTTAGCACAAAATGGACAAATTGGTCAAAAAGATTTACGATCCTCGCAGAGGAAATCTTAGGGGAACTCACAGAATGGGGGCCCGATTTTCAGGAGCTTCAAGCTGAATCCTCTGTCTCAGAAGTTCACATCTTGCCAAGATGTGAACTTTTGCAAATGTTACGATATGATATGGGTATGGAAACCAGACCACCTCAATGCCCAGCAAGCCCTTCAATCGCATAGCATCCAGACTTGTTTGCACTCACAAATTATGAACTGTTATCTAATGTTAACTGATGATGAAATGTGAAGCCCCGCCTGTTAAGTGAACAGACGGGGCCTTAGTCGGTTAACATTATTGTGTTACTTTTGGCATTGCCTATGTGCTCCAGTTAACACAGGCCTGTGCATGCTGACAGTCGGAACACATCCAGGATGGGTTCGGGAAGAACACTCCAGCCTCAATGCCTTTCAGCACACGGTCGATGGTTTTAGCCAGCCTCTTACGGTCAGCAGCTGAACGAGTCGTGTAGTAGATGTCCAGCCGAGGTTCCTTCTTTAGCTTCAGCAAGACGTCGAATCTCTGCAGTGTCTCAGACTTTGCAGGAACTAGCCTGCTAGCAGCGGCTAGATACGAATACACTGTCATTTGCAGGTCCTGCTCAATCTTGTCCTTGCTGTAAGTTCGGTTGGCAGTTTTGTTGTCGATGATTATCAGATTGCCGTCTTTATCCCGCTGGATGCAGTCTACGATCCCAATTAGCTTGAAGTCCGTTGGGTTTCCTTCCTCGTCGTACAGGACAGATGAATACGGCTCCTCTACTCCGAGAACTTCCATGGGCTGCGCGCTCTCGTAGAAGATCTTCACGAGGAGCTGTCCCTCATTGAGCATGGTGTCTTTGTTTTGCCCGCCCTTGTAAGCTATGGGGATTCCGGTATCCTCAGTTTCCCAGTTCCAATAATCGTGGAAAGGGTCCTGGTGTAGGGAAAGCGGTTCAGGCTTGCCTTTCTTTTGAACACCCTTGTAGTAGCGCGCGATGGCCGCGTGGATGGCACTGCCGAAAAGCATAGCGGCTGGCCTGTGCTCAGGCATTCTCCCTTCTACATAAGAGAAATAGTATTTGAGTGAGCAGTTGAGATACGAGAAGATCTGGCTGTGAGAGATGTGCAGCTCTGAGCGAAAATCCTCTAATCGTTTGGCTTGTTCTGATGTCATGATGTACTCTTTTCATTTTTTTAGGTGTCAAAACAAAAAAGGGGAGCCCCTGCCGCTGGGCAGGGAACTCCCCCTCGTCACTCCTTAGCCTCTGGCTTAGACGGCTTCCTGGGTCAGAAGCTGATCGATAAGCTCAGACGCCTCTTTCTTGGACAGGTACTCCGGCTGCTTCTTGTAGGCTTCCATTGTCTTTTCTCTCAGCTCCCGCTCAGTCATACGCCTGTCGCGAGCGAGCCTCTTCAGGTAGTTTAGCTGTTTGGACGTCAAGCGAGCATCCTGTGGGTTCTGCCCGTCATTTTCGCCTTCTTTTGCCGGCTTCTCTGAGCCCTTGTCGTCGTGGTCTTGAACGGGGCTTTCGCTTCCGCCGGTCTGCTCGATAAGACCTCCATTCTCCAGGTGGCTTACCTCTTCGGCAGAACAATACTCCACTCCGTAGCCAGCGAACCTCAGAGACCTGGCAATAGCCCTGGTTTCAGCGAGCTCGAGAATTGCCGGGGCAATCCGCTGGTCTCTTTCGAGAGAAGCCATACCGAGGCCATTAAAGGTGCCCTTCGATGTTGTGGCTTGCGCTTTTACCACCGCAACAATCTCCTCGTAACGAATGATCTCAGTAGAGATGCTCAGACTGCCGTTTTCCTCATGTGCCAGCCGAAGCCTGCCACCGACTTTTGGATAGGGCCTGGTAACCACTTCGCCTGTCCTCTTGTCGACATGGCTCATGATTACGATCTCGTCTTCACGGAATTGATTGTTGTTCTTTTTAGTACTCATGATTTTTCTCCTTCTTTTGATTGAAGTGTTGGCAAAAAAGGAAAAGCCCCGGCACTGAGACCGGGGCTTTCTTGCGACAAAGCACTAGGGCTAGAAATTGGACACACCCGTAATGCTATGTCGCGACATCAATTATCAGGGAGTTGGTTTCTTGGACACTGGATGTGTGTCCGTGGGAAGGTCTTATGGGTGAGGAATGTGCCGCTTCAGGATACAGCGCGAGGGGAAGGTCAGTATTTGTCACCTCCTTTAGTTGTTAATGCCGTCTTTGATGCCCTGCCAAAACTCCACGCAGGGGTTCTTGACAATGCATGCGGCCCTGCCGATAACATAACCGGCGTTCCGCACAGTGATCGCGCCCTTGTTAGCCGCGACCAATGCGATAACCATCTCTTTGGCTAGCTGGGTGCGGCCCTTGAGCAAAACAGAAGGATCATCACCTAAGTCCTCAACTTGCTTCTTCCAGATTTTCCTCATAGCTATCTCCTTTCATAATGAGGTCAAAAAAAAGGCCCATGGAACCATCTCCCTGGGCCAGCTAACACCTGCCGATGTCACCCTACTATCTTGTCACCTCCTTTCACCAAGTCTGGCGTCATTGAATTTAGGGGGTGGGGGCTCGTAACGACGATTTGGGGCCCCATATGCCTAAATCCACTAGGGGATTCCTATGGAGAACTTGATTTCAGGTGCAAAAGGGGTTTTTTGCGAAACAGAGTAAATGTGAGGAGTAATTCCAACATAACAGCAGTTCATTGCAGTCTAGACGGACTGTTTTCCAGGGAATTCTTAGGTGACAGTTACTTGACGTGAAGTGACACTCACCTAACGTGAGTGTTAAGTCTATAATACACTGTAATGACATAATAATTAACAGAGACCTCTGAAGTATTAATTCGAAAATGGGGGTGTTAATTGGGGTGTTTTGGTGGTAGTGAAAGTAACCACTGGATTATCATGTTGTCGGTTTTCGGACCTCGCGCTGTGCGGTCAAAAACGGATAGACCAAGAGGCATCTGGTTTCCCACGGACCAAAAAGAAAAGGCCCCTCGAAAGGGGCCATATCTTGTTTTGTAGTTGTGCTGTAGTAGTTTTACGATTTATAAGTACTTGAAATTATGCACAAGTTGGCGGAAGTGCATGGGAATCGAACCCACCTAGGACAGCCTTCACTGCCCCACACCGGATTTGAAGTCCGGGAGCCCCACCAGTGAGCTTGGCACTTCCGCGCGTTTTATAACAGAATTGGCCAATCATGTCGATCATTTTTGGCATGGAGCATGGGGCGTGAGGCAGAGATCAGAAGTTGGAAGTCAGAGGACAGAGGCAATTCATTAGTCATTTGCCTTCGGCGTCATTAGGTCATTTGTTCGCGCTCGCTGCTCTCCGCTCAGTCCTGCAAGCGGGTTCTCAGTTTCGCTTCGCTGTCATTTGTTGTAAGAGGTGTGGGGCATAGAGCATAGAGTTTGGATTAGCTCAAAGAACTAGTTGGTATGAACACACATCGAGTGGATTTGCTCTTTCACCCTTACTAATCTATGATTGTTGATGATTTTCCCCTCCGGTTAAGATACACAAAACAGAAAGCAATAGACCGTGACGACGAGGACAAAACTGAAAATCGGTGAGCTTGAACTGGGGCAAGGTCTCATCCTCGCCCCCATGGCGGGGATTACTGATCTGAGTTTCCGCAGGATCGCAAAGAGTTTCGATGTTGACTTGGTTACCTCAGAGATGGTGAGTTCAGAGGGGCTCGTGCGAAATAAGGCCAGCACGAAGATGCTTCTCCAAAGCCATTCAGAGGAAAAGCCGCTGGCCATCCAACTTTTCGGTTCAGATCCTAAGGTAGCGGCAGAAGCTGCGCGCATAGCTGCGGATGAGGGGGCCGACATCATCGATTTGAACATGGGATGTCCGGTACCGAAAGTAGTGCGTCAGGGTGCAGGCGCCGCCCTCCTTCGAGATGCAGCAACAGTCGCAATCCTGGTTGATGCAGTGCGGCAAGCTGTGAGCGTCCCGGTTACAGTGAAAACTCGATCCGGCTGGAGTCAATCCAAGATCAACGTCTTGGAGGTGGCCAGAGTTGCAGAGGATGCAGGTGCTGATGCTATAACCATTCATCCACGTACAGCCAGGCAAGGATTTTATGGATCTGCGGATTGGTCTCTTATTGCCAAAGTCAAACAAGCTGTGAATATTCCGGTGGTTGGGAATGGTGATGTAACCCGCCCGGAAGATGTTGAAAAAATGAGGCAACTGACCCAGTGTGACGGGGTAATGATTGGCCGTGGAGCAATGGGTAGCCCTTGGATTTTCAAGCAGGCTAGGGACCTGACAAAGGGACAGGCGGTGTCTAGCCCCACGCCGCACGAACGATTGGATGTTGTGCGACACCACCTGGCACTCTATGAAGAGTCGCTCCATGGCCGCCAGTCGCTCTCCGGTGTCCGCTCTCGGCTAATGTGGTATAGTAAAAGGCTACGCGGAAGCGCACGTTTACGTGCTTCTCTGAGTGATTGCCGGCAACTGGAGGACATGATCAAACTTTGTGAGGATTTTTTTACAGCTCTGGAGGAATGAAATTTTTATCTCTCACAGAGCCCGCAGGGCTCGGGCGCGAGATAGGAGAATTGGTGAAGGTAAAAGTAGCTAAGAATGCTGGTTTCTGTATGGGAGTGCGGCGCGCCATAGACCTGGTGCTGAATGCTGCCAGGGACCGCCAACCAGACGAGATTATTCATACCTATGGACCTCTGATTCACAACAATCAGGTTTTGGAGATTTTGGAGAGGCGAGGAATCCGTTGTTCCAAGGATTTGACAGAGGCCGAGGAGGGAGGCCGGATAGCCATAAGAGCCCATGGAATTCCTCCCCAGGAACGAAAGGCAATTCGGGAGAAGGGTTTCAAGATCATCAACGCCACCTGTCCCAGGGTGGCAAAGGTGCAGGGAATCATAAAGAAACATGCACTGAGAGGTTACGAGGTAATTATTGTCGGTGATGACAACCACGCAGAAGTAATTGGGCTCAAAGGTTTTGCCAATGGCCGCGCTCGCGTCCTGAATACACCTGCAGAAGTGGACCAACTCCCCCCGATGGACAAGCTCTTGGTGGTGGCACAAACCACGCAGGATGAGCGCGCGTTTAGGACAATCGCCGGACTTATAGAAGAACGCTACGAGGGGGCCAAGATTTACAATACCATCTGTGACTCCACCCATAATCGTCAGGAGGAGGTGCGCGCCCTCTGCAGCGAAGTGGATGCCATGGTGGTAGTGGGCGGTCGCCATAGCGGAAATACTAAGAGATTGGCAGAGATAGCCGCGGCTATAGGTATTCCGACTTTTCATATTGAGACTGAAGAGGACCTGGATTGGGAGCGATTGCAGGACCTAAAGATTGTTGGTGTTACCGCCGGCGCGTCGACACCACACTGGTTGCTCAGGAGAGTTGTGCACAAGCTGGAGAGCATACAACCTAGAGGAGTGAAGCCGCTGGCCAGGAATTTTGAGCACTACTTGCGGTTTTTTCTGCAAAGCAATCTTTACGTGGCAGGCGGTGCAGGGTGTTTAAGCTATGCGGCAGCTGTGCTTCAGGGAATCAAACCGAGGCTTGCAGATTTCTTCATAACTTTTTTCTATGTGTTCGCCATGCATGTGCTCAACCGCTATGCGGACAAGGCGTCGCGCTTTAACTATCCTTCCCGCGCCGCCCTTTACGAGCGTTACAAGTTCGGCTTTTTTCTAGCCAGTCTAAGTGGAGTAAGTGCTGCACTAATCATCGCCAATGCTCAAAGCAAGAGCGTTTTCTTTGCATTGCTGGCTATGACCGGACTAGGGCTTCTCTACAGCGTCCGCATTTTTCCTGAGAGATGGCTGCGAGTTGTTAGAGTGGCCAAGCTCAAAGATATTCCCGCATCAAAGACGATTTTCATAGCCGGTGGCTGGAGCGTTGTGGCTACTCTGCTGCCGGCTTTGCGGGGAGGTAACCAGTTGGAGTTGGGAGCTTTTTTTGCATTCATTGTAGTTTTTGCTCTAGTTTTTCTGCGCTCGGCCCTCTTTGACATTGTCGACATCCAAGGGGATCGGCTCGTCGGCGAGGAGACTCTGCCAATTGTTATAGGTGAGAAACGTACCAGACGGCTCTTGGTCTATTTGGTCTTCAGTCTGGCGATCGCGTTCGTGGTGGCACCCTTCCTCGGGTTGGCCACAGATTTCAGCTATGTTCTGCTGATTACGTGCTGCTATATGGGTTTGTCTCTGTTCGTACACAGATGGGAGTTGCTGCGTCCGGGTAGCCTCCGCTTCGAAACCCTCGTTGAAAATAGCTTCTATCTTTCTGGTGGACTAGCGGTTCTATATCAGCTCTTAGGTCATGGCCTTTAGGAGATTTGAGATGTGGGATGTGGGTTTTTAGATTTAAGATTGCAGATTGCGTATTTGGGATTAAGGAATTAGGGAATTGGGGGATTAAGGAATTAAGATGCGGGTTTTAGTCAGTGATCTAGGAAAATTTCAGTTTTTCAATTCCTAAATACCTAAATTCTTGAATTCCTAAATTTATACACTTTAGCT
>CBFDBW010000129.1:0-7466 GCA_965603145.1 uncultured Syntrophobacterales bacterium | reverse complement strand
CTCATTACTTTAAAGTGGTGGACAGTCGAGCCACGGAAGAGTGGCGAGCACTGGTGTTAAGGAAAGACAAGTAGTGGAGTTTGCGAAAAAATTAGACAGCGTCTAGAGTATAGCCGACAGCGTGGAGCCGAGACCATGAGGACACTAGGCGCTGAGCGCTTTGCGCCATGCGGCGAACAAAGTGAGCCAAAAAAGTGAGGATCTAATTATGAGTACAGAGGGTTCAACTCAGAAAGGCCAATTGATCACTCTAAATGATGACGGAACCTTGACTGTTCCTGACAACCCCATGGTTGTTTTCATTGAGGGTGACGGCATCGGCCCCGATATCTCCCGGGCGGCCGTCAAAGTGTTCGATTCTGCGGTGGCAAGGGCATATGGAGGCCAGCGAAAAGTTCAATGGCAGGAGGCGCTGGCTGGAGAAAAAGCTTTTGCAGAAACCGGTCAGTGGTTGCCGGAACAAACCTTACAGAATCTGCGCCAATGCATAGTGGGCATCAAAGGACCACTTACTACTCCGGTGGGCGGTGGCATCCGCAGCCTGAACGTTACCCTCAGACAGGTTCTCGATCTTTATGCCTGTGTGCGCCCGGTTCGCTACTACAAGGGAGTTCCGGCTCCGGTTCGTTTTCCAGAAAAGGTGGACATGGTGGTGTTTCGAGAAAACACGGAAGATGTGTATGCTGGTATCGAATGGCCGGCTAATTCTCCTGAGGCCAACCAGTTGGTGAGCTATATTGCCGAGCACCTGAATCGGAAAATCAGGCCTGAATCGGCCATCGGGATAAAGCCCATGAGTAGATTTGCCAGTCAGAGACTGGTGAGGCGGGCCATTCGTTATGCCCTTGATCAAGGCTATCAAAACGTTACCCTGGTGCACAAAGGCAACATCATGAAGTATACAGAAGGAGCTTTTCGCCAGTGGGGTTACGAATTGGCGGCAGAGGAGTTTGCAGAACAGACGATCTCCGAGGCGGATGTCTATGAAAAGCACGGGGGCAAACAACCACAGGGTAGGGTGGTCATAAAAGATCGAATTGCAGACATGATGTTTCAGCAGGCGCTGTTGCGGCCGGATGAGTATGATGTTCTGGCAATGCCAAACTTGAACGGTGACTATCTGTCTGATGCCCTGGCAGCGCAGGTGGGAGGATTAGGAATGGCCCCGGGCGCCAACATCGGCGATGAGGTGGCTGTGTTTGAGGCCACGCACGGGACTGCTCCCAAATATGCTGGTCAAGACAAGGTCAACCCCAGTTCGCTCATTCTCTCCGGGGCCATGATGTTTGATTACATGGGGTGGCAAGAGGTGGGTGATCTGATTCGGACCGCATTGGAAGCCACCGTCTCTGCTGGAACAGTTACCTATGATCTGGCCCGCCAGATGGATGAAGCCAAAGAGGTTAAATGCTCCGAGTTCGCCCAAGCAATCGAGGAACGTATGTAAAGCGCTCCGCGCTACGGGACGGGAGGTCGCGCGAGGCGGGAAGTCGGGTTGAAAAGAGATTGAATGATCCTCGTCTCGCCAGTCTCGCTCGTCTCGTGACTAGTGCGTAGTTCAATTCGTCGCTCACTAATAAACATGCACGCAAACAAACCAAATCTCCGCAGAGCCACTGCCCATATACAAAAAAGGGCCCGTCGTTTACCAGTCCTCGCCGCCAGACTCGTGCAAGAGCTAACTCTTTTCATCTATCCGCCGACCTGTGCAGGTTGCGGGCAACCCTTACACTCAGATCGGTCAGGACCTTTCTGTCCGGATTGCCTGAGGACTCTGGAGCTCATCTCGGAGCCGTACTGTCCAGTGTGCGGGCTTCCATACGCAACGGAAATCCCGAACTCTCATCTCTGCGGTGACTGTCTCGCTGGAATACACTATTTCGACCGGGCTCGTTCAACGGGCTCTTATCGAGGTTCTCTCAGGGAGGTCCTCCATCGTTTCAAGTATGGGGGCCGGACCTCTCTTGCCAGACCCCTGGCACAAATGTTGACTGCACCGGGAAAGCACCTTGCCCAATTGCACAAAATTGACCGTATTATTCCGGTTCCCCTTCATCCAAAGCGTCTGCGGCAGCGCGGTTTCAATCAGGCCTCTTTGCTGGCAAGAAGGTTAGGATCAGCATTGAAAATATCCGTTGACTACACGAGCCTGCAGCGGTCGCGGTGGACTGAACCACAAACCGGCCTGAGCCGCCGGCAGCGAGCAGCAAACGTAAAAGGTGCCTTTCGTCTCAAGGCGCCAGCAAAGGTGCGAGGTAAAGGTATCCTTCTTTTGGATGATGTGCTCACCACCGGCGAGACTGTGAACCAGTGCATCCGTGTATTAAAAAAAGATGGAGGGGCAAAAGAGGTTGTCGTCCTAACGGTTGCACGGACAGTCGCAATGTGAGATATGGGATTTCGGATTTGTCCTGCGGACTCCCACCCTTCGGGCGGGTTCCCGGTTTCGGATTGCTGAAGGCATGGAGCATAGAGCAGAGGGCATAGAGTGAAGGATTCTGCATTTATCCCATGCTCAGTTCTACTGGCTACTGACTAATGGATTCTTGGATTTTTGATTGCGGATTTGAGATCCCACATCTCACATGGGAGAAGATGGAGAAACCATGATGAATGCGGCCGAAAAGGTTCTTGATCGCAATACCCTAAAGGAGAAGGTGGATTCGCTGCGGCAGGCAGGTAAGCGAGTGGTCTTTACCAATGGCTGCTTCGACCTGCTGCACATTGGACATGTACGCTATCTTCAGGAGGCTCGAAAACTGGGGGACTGTTTGGTTGTGGCGGTGAACAGTGACAGTTCGGTGCGGCAGATAAAAGAACCAGGACGCCCGGTTATACCAGAGGGTCAGCGAGCCGAGGTGGTTGCCGCCCTTGGTTGTGTTGACTGGGTCACCATCTTCGCTGAACCTGATCCCCTCGTTCTGATCAGGCTGCTCAAACCGACTGTCTTGGTCAAAGGGACTGATTGGTCGGAGGAGGAAATCGTCGGAGCTCCGGAGGTGAGAGAGGCTGGCGGGCAGGTGCTCAGGATTCCCCTGGTGCCGGAAATTTCCACCAGCGTTATGGTGGAGAGAATTCACTCCGCATTCAGGAAGGAAGACAAGTAAAAGGCATAGCGCGCAGTCTGCTAGGCACTAAGCAGTAAGCACTAGGCACAGCGGGACGACGCGGGGACGGGGAGAAACGGCGAGACGATACTTTCAGCTAGCAGCGGGCAACTGGCAGCTGGCAGGAAAAAGATATCCTGTATGCAGAAATTGCTGCATGCCGCGAGCTGATTGCTGTCTGCTGTCAACTGCAAGCTAGCTTCTGGCTCCATGCTAAATGTCTTTTCAAATCCGCAATCCGAATCCGAAATTACTAGAGTGCCTGGTCCTTCCCACCCTTGCGGGCGAGCAGATGAGCGGCCGCTAAAGGGCCGTAGTTCCCTTTCTCTTTAAGCTCCCACCAAGAAAACCCTTTGGACTTCAGTAGAACGTCGTATTCGCTCGCTGTGAGTGCTCCTGCTACGCACCAACTCCAGGCGTCCTCGAATCCTTCAGTTATTGGCTCCATCTCCCCAACGACAATGAGATCGGCCATCGCCAGGTAGCCGCCGGGTCTGAGAATCCGGCATATCTCTGCCAGTGCTTGCCCTTTGTGGGGCATCAGGTTGAAAGAGCCGTTGGCAATAACCAGGTCTACGTTTGCTGGTCGCAGCGGAAGTTGCTCAGCATCACCTCCCAGCCAGTGACAGCCCGGGTGTGCGCTAGCATGCCCTTTGGCCTGTCGGAGCAGGGCGACAGTGATGTCAATACCGATGACCCTGCCTGGTGGCTGCAGAGAAAGAGCAGCAACCTGACTGTCGATACCCACACCACAGCCCAAATCTATGACCGTCCAATGAAGTTCGAGCTTGATCTCCTGCAACGGATTCCCGCAGCCGGCGAAAAGATCCCAGGCTTTCTTGGAGATTGATAATCCTGAGGTGTCATAGCCGAGAGCATGCGCAAGATCCTCACCACTGGCAATGGGGGCGTGGCTCACGTTGGCTGTGCCGGAAGTAGCTAGCCTCGCATACACCTCTCGGACATAGGCTTTTATCTTCTGGTGCGATGGTGTCTTTGCCATCTAATAGTCTCCACCCACAGTGGCGATAAATCCCATATAACAAATTACAAATCACAACGATAAAGGTTTCAGGTGTCGGGTGTCAGGTGTCAGGAAGAAGAAACACAGAAGCTGACACCTGAACACTGAACACTGAAACCTAAAGCCCCGACACCTGGTACCTGTTGGGGCGATTGGCATTATGACAAAGAGGGGCCCAAGAAGCAACTGAGAGGTCGGGTGGAGTTTGTTCCCTGGACAGAAAAGGGTGACATTGTTATAATCCGAACAATCTCATATACGTTTAGGAGGGGTTTATGAAGATATCCACTCGAGGTAGGTATGGCACGCGAATGATGCTGGACTTGGCTGCTCATCACGATCAGGGCCCAACTCCTCTTAGGGAGATCGCCAAACGTCAGGACCTTTCGGTAAAGTACTTGGAGCAATTAATTATTCCACTGAAAGCCGCTGGGTACATTCGCAGCGTCCGAGGTGCCAGGGGCGGTTACACTTTGGCAAGGAAACCTGACAAAATAAGCCTTGGGCAAATCATAAAGGTTCTTGAAGGGGGTCTGTCCTTGGTGGATTGTGTTGAGGATCCCAAAGTTTGCGAGCGCGAAAAAAACTGCCCAACTCGTGACATCTGGCTCCGTATGAGTGAGCGATTGATGGAAGAACTTTCCTCTCTGACTCTTAGTGACGTCTTGGATGGTGAGAGATTACCGGCATAGTCGCAATAGGCGGAGAGGGGAGACTACAGGAACTCAGTATTTTTCCTGCCAAGGGAATATCAGAACCACCAAACGTTAGGTTGTACTTCTCAAAGTCCCTTCCCGGTAAATAATGGCTGTCGTTCGATTCCTTCATCCCTTGTGGTATAGTTAAGATAAGGTCTGGCTGGTGTCCATCCGGAAATTCCTGAAGAACCAGAAATGAGGGATTTTTTTCATGAACAGCAGCCAATTGTGCCACAGGTAAGGTTTGGGGACTGGAAAAATTCTCCAGAAAGGATGATGATGATGGCCATTCGAGTCCTGATAGAAAGAAAAATAGTCCTGGAAAATCAACCCGCTTTGAGTAGTCTTCTGATGAGGCTAAGAAGCAAGGCTATGCACGCCAGAGGCTACATCTCAGGTGAGACCTTACGCTCCCTGCAAGACCCCAATGAATACTTGGTGATCAGTACCTGGAACAGTTTGGATGACTGGAGAAGGTGGGAATCGGATCAAGAGCGACGAGATATACAGAGCCAGATCGATAGCCTGCTGAGGGCTCCTGCGCTTCAGCGGGTGTTTGTTTATGAGTAGGGTTGCTCACTTCGTTCGCAGCATAGCACCAAGCGCAGAGCGCATAGCGTTTGGTGAACAGTGACGTATCTCTTCTGGAATTGTTTACCCTGCACCATTTACCTCTCACTCGCTTTTACGCTTTGCGCTAAGCGTTTTCTAACGACGGACGCCCAGGTACCGTTCTTGCTCGCTATAAATACAGCCGCAATATTCCTGTCGATAAAGATTCAATTCTTTTGATTTCTGTATACCTTCTTGCCAACCTTGACGTAAATCTCGATCGATAAATGGGATCCCGTGTCCTTGACCCGCTTCCGCGCCGAGCTGGCGAACCAGTTCGTGATCCTGCCTCTTGCTGTACAGCAGGGTGGTGGTAAAAGCATCCATGCGGCTTTTCTTGGCCAGTCTGGCGGCTGCGTTTAGCCGGAGGTGGTAGCAGTAGTGGCAGCGATTGGATTCGCGGAACGCCACCTCCCGCAGAAAGCTGACCACATCATATTCGTCCCGGTATATTACCTCTAGGCCTACCTGTCCGGCAAACTGCTCCACCGTTTCCAAACGGCGACGATATTCCTGATAGGGATGGATGTTGGGATTATAGAAAAAACCGAAAACCTTAGAGCCCTCATCCTCCAGAACCTGAAGCGGATAGACGGCACAGGGTGCACAGCACATGTGGAGCAGAATTTTCAAGATGGCACCTCATTAGGAGTTGTCAAGGCGTCAGAAGTAGCTGAGATTTAATTATAAGTCAAAGTAATAGTAGGGGCAAACATGACAGGACTGTTGGAGCTTTAGCAATTGCAGATTTTAGATTGTAGATTTCAGATTTAGACACGGGGCCTCGGGATATTCATAAGATTCCGAAAGCATCAATCTGCAATCTTAAATCTTAAATGCTCCATTACTCCAAATACCGCAGGGCACACCACCAAGGGGTTTTACCTGTCAACCAGTCTACATGCTCTGGAGTTGTCTGCCTTACTTAAGTAATTTCTGAGCCGCTATGTGTATCGGATCCCAGGCGCCGGAGAAAGGCGGGGCATAAGCCAGGTCCAGATAGGCCAACTCCTCCAGGGAGAGGCCAGCGGTCAGGGCAACCGCAAGCCCATTGATTCTTGAGACTACACCATCGCCTCCCACAGCCTGGGCTCCGAGAAGCCGGCCGTTTGCGGTGTCGGCGACCAACCGGATATGGAGTTCACGACTCCCCGGATAGCTGTGAGCTTTGGAGACACCTTGAATGGTCACCGCCTCTGCTTTTAGACCCGCTTCCCTGGCTTCTTCTGCGGTCAAGCCAGTGCTGGCTACCTCCAGATTGAACACCTTGAAGCAGATAGATCCCACAATTCCCGGAAATGAAAGGTTCTGGCCGCCGATGTTGGCACCGGCAATGCGACCTTGTTTGTTGGCAATATCTCCGAGTGGAGCATAAACCGGCCTGTGGCTAATGCGATGAAAGCACTCACAGCAATCACCGGCGGCATAGATATAAGGGATATTAGTCTGCAGGAACTCGTTCACAGAAATTGCTCCGGTGGAGCCAATCCCTAAACCTGCCTCAGAGGCAAGAGAAACCTGAGGAACCACACCGAGACCGAGGAGCACCAAATCGGTTTCAAAAGTACCACCATTGCTGTGGACCATAATCCCTCCCGTGTCCGCAGGCTCAAATCCTTCCAGACTGGTCTCCCCGATGAAGGTCACTCCATTGCTTTCAAGTTCTATGAGAATTTGTTCAGCAAAATCTTCCCCCCGTCTCCTCAGGGGGAGATCTTTTCGATAAACGACAGTGGTCTCCAGTCCCAGTCGCCTGAAAGCTTCACACATTTCAAGAGAGATCAGGCCTGCACCCACTACCACAGCCCGTTTAGCTTGCCTCTCATCAATGAATTTTCTTATACGAATGGCATCAGTGACGTTTCGCAAACAGAAGATTCCCTCGAGGTCTTGGCCAGATACGCCCGGTAGCCGAGGAGCAGCACCGGTGGCCACCACCAGGTAGTCGAAAGCAAGGGTCTCACCGTCAGTGATTTCCACCACCTTTTGCACAGGTCGGATGGCTGCTACCCTAGTATGAAGTCT
>CBFDBW010000128.1:0-7470 GCA_965603145.1 uncultured Syntrophobacterales bacterium | reverse complement strand
AGGGTTTTCATGACATCAAGGACCTCGCCAATCATTTCCGGATCGAGAGCACTTGTAGCCTCGTCGAAGAGCATCACCTTAGGTGCCATGGCCAAGGCTCTGGCAATGGCAAGGCGCTGTTGCTGACCGCCACTAAGCTGGCTAGGATAGCTTTGGGCTTTTTCAGGAATGCCGACCTTCTCCAGCAGTGACATGGTCACCTTGGTAGCCTCGTTATGGTTCTTTTTCCTGACAAGCATTTGTGCCAGATTAACGTTTTCCAGTACAGTCATATGTGGGAAGAGGTTGAATAACTGAAACACCATGCCTACTTCTTTACGGATCTCGAGCCGGTTCTCCTCATTATCGTCAAGAGGTATACCATCGATGGCAATGGTGCCGCTATTAAAGTCTTCAAGACCGTTCAGACACCTGAGAAGCGTAGATTTACCAGCACCGGAGGGACCGATAACTACAACAACCTCGCTACGCCGGATCCTGGTGGAGAAGTCATATAGAGCTTGAACCCCGTCGGGGAATGTCTTGTGGATGCGGTCCACTTCAATGATGTAATCGCCTAATTTCTTCCCCTGCATGAAATTCTCCGGCACAACGTTAGCTGGCAGTTTTCAATCGGTATGCCATGATATCAGCCATGGTTGACAGCACAGCAGTAAGAACAAGGTAGATGGCCGCCACAGTGAACCAAATCTCAAAGGTCAGAAAGGTCTCACTAATTATTACCTGCCCCTGCATGGTTAGATCGTAAATGGCAATAGTGCTGACCAGGGCTGAGTCTTTGATAAGCGCGACCGCCTGACTGGTGAGTGGAGGGAGAATGTATCGAATCGCTTGCGGTAAAATAATATACCGGTAGGTTTGAAATGTGGTTAGCCCGAGAGTATGAGCCGCCTCCCATTGTCCTCTGGCGATAGAAACTATTCCAGCCCTGAAGATTTCTGAAGCATATGCTCCCTCGAAAAGGCTTAGTGCCAGGACGCCCGCAGTAAAACGGTCGATGTCCAGTACCGGTGCCACGACAAAATAGAGGAAAAACAATTGGACCAGAAGCGGTGTATTCCGGATCAACTCCAAGTAACAGCGAGCCACGCCCCTCCCTACCAAGGAGTCTGACATTCGTAAGAGTGCCGTCAACAATCCAAAAAGGAAGGAAAACACCAGGCTCCAACCGCAGATGTGCAACGTGACCATCAGTCCTTGAATGAGAGGACCGAAAATAACCTTACCATCTTTGACGCTCAATATGTATCCGGATACCCGGTACCACTGCCAGTTGTAGCCCAAACTCTCAGTTCCCCGATAGACCAACCAGGCGAGAGCCGCAATAACCAATAAAAATTTAATGATATCACTCCACGGGGAGCGAAGCAAAGGAAGCCGGACACGACGGACGCTTTGGTTGTTTGCTGAAGCCATAGTAGTAGTATATCTAAAGTTGCAGATATTCGCAGACCGTGCGCTCTATTTTAAGCATAATTCCTACTAATTCAACTAATTCTGTAAACAGGGTGTCCGGACGAAGCGTGAGGGTATACAGACTGCAGGGAAAGAGGAGTAGGATAATCTCCCGTGGAAGTGCTCGGAAATGACGGCTCAGTCAGTACCGAGAACCACTGTGCCGTGCTGAATTGGGTGATTGGAGTTGGCTTCCCTGAAGTAGAGACCTTTACGGTAAAATGGGTAGTAGATTAACCTGGTTGTCTCGACTGTAATTTTCGATTTCTTTACTACGTTGCGAGCCCGGCGGTTATACCTGGGCACCATTGAGATGAGAACCACCCGGGCCATTTGTTCCGCTTCTTCGCCACCCAGGCAAACTCCCTCGAATTTTTCTTTCTCCAGGGCTTCTTTGGCCCGAAGTTTTTGGGAAGGCGGATTTACGCAGAAAAGGTTGGCCAACTTGGAGAGGGCTTTGGTGTTTCTGATCTTGAAAGCCGGAATCAGAAATTGAATTGACTGAGCACCTTTTCCGCCTTCTCTTCCTACCGGAAGGTTTGGCAACAATTTGCGGAGATCGGACCTGTTCTTAAAGAACCCATCAGGGGTATGAATCTGAGTTCTGAGGTCCCAGAAAGGCATGTAACGAATAGCGTGCTCAAACTTTTCCGGCCCAGCTGCAATCTCATAATCCACTTCCTGGTATCTGCCGGCGTTTTCGACCCAGGCCCGGGTACAGGTAGCACAAACGTGGGTCTTGCTGGTGGGCGAGAAAGGAAGGTCCCAGCCGCATACTGGACAAACGAATGGAATTAGACGGAGATCACTGAAGTTAGCTGCCGCTTCACTCGGTGTGTGTTCTTGGAAAAAAGAAGCTACATTCTGATCCCATAAGGTTTTCCTGATGCGATTGGCCACTCCGTCGATAATGAGCAAACCGCTCCTGTCTTTTCCTTCTACCTCTAGGACCCAGAATGGAAAATAAACTAAAGAGTAAATTTCTCCCACCAGTTGCGTATCTTTGAATTCCACCCTAAAGTTTTGATCCGAGAAGCCATAGGTTAGGAAGCTGTTACTGTGCTTCATTGCCTCCTGCAGGCTGACCGCAACACGAAGAACAATCTCGGGACCGGAGAATCTGGTGTGGTGAAAGAGTTGCAAAGGGATTGCAGAGGTGCGCACTCCCAGAGACAATAAGTCAAGATCTGGTTCTTTGTAGGCTGGAAAAGAGAAGTCGAAGAGCTTGGTTTTGAGTTCTTTAGCGTCATCCCACGAGCGTGTACCCGCCGTTGAAACTGCCTCCTTTTTGCCCAGGAGCCAATGAAAGACCATTCCCATAGTACGCCAGTATGGAGCATAGACTAAATGTAGTCCTTGCTTCTTTAGGCACCATGACTCTTTGCTGCTAAGCAGCGACGAAATCCGATGTCGACACTGTACTTCAGTCCAGCGCGGTGGAAACATAAAGCGCGGATGGCTCGACTTGCCAGAAATCTGATTGGTGGAACCGCAATAATGACAGCGAACCACCTCGATTTCTTCCTCAAAGACAAGATCTCCACCGCACTGCGGACAATCAACCTTTATCTGCATGGTCGCCAGAACCTAATTTGCCATGTCCTCGGAGTAGGTGGTGATTATATGGTCTTACTTCGAACAAATGCTCCAACACCCCATTAGTTTGTCGCCTGAGTTAATCCGGCGTTAGGAACCTAAGCACATTCTCTTCAGGAACAGGGTCATGAGCCGGAGCTATGGCAACTTCTCGCCACACTCGTTACAAAAGTTGGCCTCCGGTAGGGCCTCATACCCGCATTTAGTACATTTCTTGGATTTTTTCTCAACTTTGGTACCACAACTCATGCAAAAGTTGGCGCCGGCGGGAAGATCGTTATCACACTGAAGGCACTTGTTGATGGTAACGATTTGATGGCCACAGTTTGAACAGAAACGTGCATCCATGGGGATCTGCGCCTGGCATTCTGGGCAATTTATTTGTTTGATAGAGGGTAGGTGGCCCTCCTGCATGGTCTTTTGGAGCATGCCGGGAATGAGCATGCCAAGACCAGCTCCCAGGCCCAAACCCATACCACTGGCTGCATCTCCGGCTCCTTCGGCCGTGGCGGCATCACCCATTGCCTTGGCAGCTTTGAATTTCATGAACTTATCTAGGTCACCCACTGCCTGCATGCCAGCCTTGGCATCGATCATTTTCTGCACCTCAGCCGGCGGGGTAATGTTGTTGACATAAAAATCAAGCAGGCTTATGCCGTAGCGGGCAAAGTCTTCATGCACCCTGCTCTTGATGGCAGCGCCCAACTCATCGTAGTAGGCAGGCAAGTTGAAAATAGTGTCCAACATTTCACCCAAAAGGTCGTTGACGCGGCTGACGATCACGTCGCGGAGGAAGTCTTCTATTTCCTCGGTACCATAGATTCCCTGTGTTCCAACAAGTGTATTGATGAGCAGTAGAGGCTGGGTAATACGCATGGTGTAGGTACCGAAGCCGCGAAGACGGACAAGACCAAGTTCGGCGTCTTTGAAGGCAACCGGCTCCTTAGTACCCCATTTTAGGTGGGTGAAAATCTTGGTGTTGGCGAAATAGATTTCAACCCGAAAAGGGCTCTTAAAGCCAAAAGGTAAGCTCAGAACCTTGGTTATCAAGGGCAGATTCAGAGTCGATAGGGTATGCCGACCGGGTCCAAGGATGTCGTAGGCTTTACCGTCACGAAAAAAAATAGCAGCCTGACTCTCGCGAACAATCAGCTGGGCACCAAATTTGATCTCTGCCGATCCTTGCTCAGGAATGCGATGCATCATGGTGCGACCGGTTTCGTCAAACCATTCGATGACTTCTAGGAAAACGGCCATGGGGGAGCTCCTTTCATTCGCGCAAAGTGCAGAGCGGTAAGCGATTAGCGTGCGTGTGCAAGCGCTTAATGCTCTACGAAATCCGACAATCTAATTTTGAGTGAATATGGATTGCCGGTTGGTGATCCTTTCTTCCAAGCGATTTACTAGTTGTTCGATGTCGTTAAGAGAGGTTTTCTCCCACTCATCATCCTGGCGTTGCCGCAGGGTGCTGACGGCTACTGCAAGCTCTTCGACCTCTTGGTGTAGTGAAAGATCGTAGTCATAGAGCTCTGCCAGCTTTTGCTCATCCACGGGTGTCGCTGCGAAAAGGCCTCCATAGCCGTAACTGGCAAAGCGAATGGTATCCGCTAATCGCATCAACTTTCGAGCCAACCTTTCCAGACTCGCTAACGGCTTCAGTATTGCTCTGTTGGTAAGCTCAGCCGTTATTTCCCCAACCCGCTCTACCTGCTCTGTGAGGCGCGATGCCAATTGAGTGCGGATGACCTTATCCTGAGCCCGCAGACCCTCACGTTCTTGATAGGAGGGGATACCGGGAAATATCCGCACTATACTTTTGAAAATCTCCGCAACCTTTTCCTTGGTGAGCATAACTTTTCTCCTTCTGCATCAGCCATGCTTGGGCCCAGGCAAACCTTACCGTTGCCGGACCCAAGGTTGGGATAATGGGTTTGCAATAATTAAGCCAGGCGGTTTGGGGCTACCACAGCATTCAGAGCGCCTATCACAATATTAAAATGAGGGATAGGCAATAGGCGCTAAGCACCAGGCACGGATGATATTTGAATATGGGAAAAACAAACGAATGTCATACCGTACGAGTCCACCTACGGCGGGCGAGATCCGGTATCCAATTTGTTTATATTTATTCTGGATTCCGGATAGCCGCTTCGCGTCTTCCGGAATGACGCAATCGAAGTCGTGCCAGCCAGTGGATAGTACGCATGATGCCATGCGCTATGCGCTATGCGCTCGGCGCGAAAGGCTTGACATTTGTGCTTTCGTACTTATTGGATAGGGAAGATTGTTGCCGTGGCGGAGTTTTATAATAAGTGGTTCATAACCTGCGAAAGGAGGACAGATATGGCTTATACTTGTAAGAACTGCGGGGCGGTTGCCGACGCACCTGGACATCTGTGTAATCCCTGTGGAGATGCGGCCAAGTGCAACTTTTGCGGCACTCCTGAGACGGATCCGAAGCACATGTGCAAAGATAAGCTGGCAGCGATGAAGTATTCCTGCTCCGGCTGTGGCAGGGTGGCTATGGAGGAAGGCCACCTTTGTGCGCCTACTCCCATCGGATAATAATTTCTCAATTCAGCGGCAGGGGAGGGGGTTTTCTTACAACCCCTGTAACCTGTCGCGGTTCTTTATTTTTGAATACTGGAATAGTGCGAACTTCTGAAATCCCAAACTGCAAGTCTCAGGGTGTCAGGTGTCAGGGAAGAAAAACCAAAAAACTGAAACCTGAACACTGAAACCTGAAACCTCAGTCTTTGTGATTTGGAATTTTCATTCATCCAATACTCCAACACTCCCATACTCCATTATTTCGATTCTTTCTTGCCGCCAGGGATTACTTTAAGTTGGGCTCGGAGCTGATTGCTTCGAATTTCCTTCAACCATTGCCGCCATTCCTTTTGGCCTTCCTCTACTGCCCGAGCGTAATCCTGTCGCTTATTTTAATGAACGGCGTCTTGGTTTTTAACAAACCCCCGGGCACGTTTAAACCGCGGATAGGCAAGGGAAGCTGACCAGAATTTTTCATTCAATGGCTGACCGTACGTCTTCTCGAGTTCTGCTTTAAAGGCGTTAGCGTCGTGATCCAGCAAGAATCTTTCAAGGTCAAAAAGCTCCTTATCTTTCAGGTAGTAGCGTGAATCTTCCCAATCGGCCACTGCTTGGCTGAGTTTTTCAAGCAAAGCCTCAGTGTCGATTGGTGTGGATGGAGCCATAATATAGTTCCTAAGTTTCCAAGCGCCAAGACAGAACCGGAAGGTCTGTCCACATATCCTCTATTCATGTCGGCTTCGAAATTTTCCCCAAGAGGCTGTCAGACAACCCCTTTCCCCTCCCCCGTCAAGGGGGAGGGGATTATAAGGTTATAGGAATGGATTTTGAAACCACTAAGATCCTGTAAACGTGCGATTGGGGCGGACTGTATCTCCTATTGCACTGCCGCTTCTTTGTACTCGTACAAATGCACATCCCGTTGTGGGTAGGGGATAGAGATGCCCTCTTCGTCAAAACGTCTCTTGACGGTTTCTGTGACGTCAAAGTACGCACCCCAGTAGTCGTCCCTTTTCACCCATGGCCGAACCGCAAAGTTGACACTGTTGTCTCCAAGCTCTAAAACTCCGATTGTAGGTGCGGGATCCTTAAGAATTCGATCGTCTTTGGCAAGAATATCTTCCAGGATCTCTCTGACTTTCTTGAGGTCATCACCGTAGCCAACACCGATTACCATATCCACACGCCTGGTATCTTTGGCCGAATAATTGGTGATGTTATCGCCCATGATCTTGGCATTAGGGATGATGATTGTTTTGTTGTCCGGGGTTTTGAGTTGGGTAGTGAAAATTTGGACCTTTTCAACAGCGCCTGCAACTCCCGCACCCTCGATGTAGTCACCTGCTGTAAAGGGGCGGAATATAATCATGAGAACACCCGCGGCGAAATTTGCCAGGGAGCCCTGCAAGGCCAAACCGATGGCCAGGCCGGCGGCACCGATGATGGCAATGAATGAGGTGGTTTGAATACCCAGTTGATTGAGAGCCGCTATGATGACAAATGCGAGCAAGGTAATATAGGTCAGATTTCCCACAAAAGAAATGAGAATTTCATCGACATTACCTTTTGCCATCATTCTCTTGGTCACATTCTTCAGCGCTTTTGCAATCCAGCGACCCACAATGAAGATTACTATGGCTGCTACAATCTTAAGTCCATAAAAAGCTAAAAGTTCTTGCAGCCTAGGCAAAATGTTGCTGAAATCCATAACTCCCTCCTTGTCTCTTCATCGATTAACAAGTCAAACTTTGACGAAAACCGATAGTTAATTTATGCATGCACTGAGGTTCTCTGAGTCCACTTAACTCAGCCCCTGAAATGCATCCGTTCATTTGCTATATGTTGTTTGTGGGACCGTGGCTCGTGCTA